>JAJRVM010000107.1 GCA_024277285.1 Planctomycetota bacterium | reverse complement strand
CTGCAACGTCGTCGGTCGCTCGCGGATCCAGGTCCACTAGCTTGCAACGAAGGTTCGTCTGCTCGCTGATGATCACGCGGCCCAAGCCGACCACGGGGCTCTGCGCAATCGCGGTGAGTTCAGGGAGTTGGGCGACCGATTGCGCTCCTTGTGTGACCAGAAACAGCTTGTTCGACAGATCGCCCTCTACCGATTCCCGAGCTTGCACCAGGTGCAACACACTCAGTAATCCCGCATCTTGAGCCGCTTCCAGCTCGGCCGTGCTCAGATCGCACTCTTTCGGAGCATCCAGGTTCCACAGGTGCACGATCCCTCGGCAGTGAGTTCGAGTGTCGGCGGCGATCGTGTTCATCAGATGTACCATCTGGTCGCGATCACCCGGGACCATGTGAAAACGATCCTCGGTGTCGGCAGCGAATCGCTCCCCGGACAACACGGTAATCACGCGGTCGCCCCCAGCTCGAAGACGTGCGATCAGGGCATCGCTCACTCCGGTGCCATCCGCAAATACAATCCACTGTCCAGTATTTTGTGGCGATGATGGAGGGTGAAATTGCTCCGGCAAATCGTCTTCGCCCGCTTCACTTGGCAGCGTCCCCAATTGCAGCGTCCCCAATTCGAGCGTCTCTGACTCAAGCGGCGCGGATTGCCAATGGTACTTGTACAGCAACTCGTCAACCGCTGCCGTACTACGGGCACCATTGACGCGCTGGCTGGTCAGGCCACGAATCTCCAGGATCAAGTGGCCTTCGTCGTTGTAGATGTCGAGATCCGCGACCATCCGTTGGGCCGTTTTGTGTCGGAGCCGAGCGTGGCAAACAACGCGTGAACCGGCGTTGTGATACAGGTTCAGTTGATCAATCTCGATCGGCAGGTAAAGGTGGCAGCAGTCCGTCTCGAAATCAGTATCGGCAGGGATCGTTACTTGGAAACAGCCATCGAGCAACGCTGGGTGGATAATGTAACCGCACTGCTGATTTGCCAACGATTCGGGTATTTCGACAATGCCGATTGCTTCTCCATCGCAACGCCCTCCTTCGACAATCGCTCGAAAGGCGGGACCGTAGTCGAGGCCCAACTTTTCGATGAACGCATAACACGATTCCTGATCGAATCGCGCTGAGCAGTTTTGCAGGAATTCTTTCCAGTCGAACGCGGCAGCGGCCGGCGGATCAACGTGGGACGAGTAGTCGGCGGTGGCATGCAGTGTCCAGTTACCGTCTTTGTCGGCAAGGCGGCTGTGTATGGTCAATGAGCGCTGATCGGCCTGGCACCGAGTTTCCAACCAACTCGCCTGCTCAGTCGAAAGCATGCAAGGATTGGACAGTACCAATCGGCTAATGCGACACGTTGCCTTGCCGCTCACTTCATTTGCCGCAGCCATTGCCATTTCAGCATATCCGGCTGCCGGGAAGACGGTCATGTCCTGGACGCAATGATCATCGAGATAAGGGAATAACCTCAGATCCAAACGACTTTGCCAACTCGGTTGCGTTCCACCCTGAGGTGTGCCGAGCAAAGGATGGACCGGATCCGCAAGCCGAGTGAAGCGAGACTCGGCCGATTCCGCCCAGCAGATCTGCCGTTGCCAAGGGTAGGTTGGCAACGCAAAGAATCGTTGCGATTTGGGAGCCACGTTGTGCCAATTGACTCCGTGGCCAAGCGTGTACAACTCGCCAAGCGCTCGGAGCATCGTTGGCAGTTCGGGCGATTGTCGCTTCAACGAACAAAGAACGCGAACTGGCTTGCCCGATTGCTGATAACACTCGGTCACCGAGTAGGCCAACACCGGATGCGGACTCAATTCGACGATCGCCTCGACGTCGGTCTCCGCGAGCCGCGCCATCGCGTCGGCAAATCGAACGGTTTCCCGTACGTTCCGCCACCAGTAATCGGCATCCATTTCTGGGCCTTCCAGCCAATCACCGGTGACGGTTGACAGCAAAGGCCGTTCGGCGCGGGCCGGTCGTATGTCACTTAGCGAGCTGACCAATTCGTCGCGCACCGGATCCATCAGCGCGCTGTGAAATGCGTATTCGACTCTCAGCTCACGGCAGAAAACGTGACGTTGCTTCAGCCGCATCGCGATTTCCTGCAAGGGTGCTGCGGCGCCAGCGAGTGTCAGCGCTGTGGGGCTATTAACGGCGGCAATTGCAACTTCGCCGTTGGTGGGAGCGATCAGTTGCCGGGCCTCTTCGTGCGACAGTCCGACGGCCAGCATGCGTCCCTGTGACGACGCCAGGTCCATGCACCGTCCGCGGTGATAGACAACTCGAAAAGCCTCTTCCAACGCGTAGACGCCGGCAAGGTGGGCGGCAGCGACTTCGCCGACACTATGACCGACAAGTTGAGTCGGAGAAATCCCCCAGTGCCGCCACAATGCAGCGAGCGCGACTTGAAATGCGAAAATCGCCGGCTGGGCGATCGCCGTCAGATGCATGCGTGACGCTGCTTCCGTGGCCTGCAGTTCCTCGCGAAGCGACCACGGCCCCAACTGGCGAGAAAACTTGTCACAACGCTGAATGACGTCGCGAAAAACCGGTTCGGTTTCTAGTAGCTGTCGGCCCATTGCCCACCATTGAGGGCCTTGACCGGAACAGACGAATGCCAGTTGCCGGTTTCCACTGCCGGTACAACGCCCCGAGACTATCTGCGCAGCGGGTTGGTCTTGCGAAAACAACGCTAACTGTTGGGCCAGCTGTTCTGTCGATTCTGCCACGGCGACCAGGCGGTGTTCCAGGTGACTGCGGCGATGGGCAACATGACCGACCAAGTCATGCAAGTTCGTTTCGGGGTGAGTGGTGATAAACCGTGCCACATTTCCAGCGGTAGCGCGCAGCGCGTCGCGACTGCGCGCCGAAAGGGGACATAACTGTGCGGCCGGCTTTCCCGACCGCGGCATCACGGGCTGCGCCCTATCATTGGCAGGTTGCGGCAGTTGCTGTGAACGAACTGGCGCCAGCTGACGTTCCGAGAACGCGTCCGTCGGCACGTGAACAGCTTCGCCGCTGACGGACTCTCGACCGGCTGACATTCCACTCGTCGAATGAGTATCGACCCCCTGCATGATCACGTGGGCGTTCGTGCCGCCATAGCCGAACCCATTGATACCTGCCAAAGCGAGTCCATCGCCTTCAGGCCATGACTCGGTCTGCACCGGTACTCGCAACTTAAGCGATTCAAAGTCAATCGCCGGGTTAGGTTGTTCAAAATGCAAGTTGCGTGGAATGGCACGGTGATGGAGTGCCAACGCGGTCTTGATCACGCTGGCGATTCCCGCACCTGCTTCCAGATGACCAATATTCGTTTTGACCGATCCAATGATACACGGTCGATTGGTGGGCCGGTTGGCAGCCAGGACGCTTCCCAACGCGCGCGTTTCGATGGGATCGCCAACGAGCGTTCCGGTGCCATGGGCTTCCACATATTGGATCATGTGGGGCGCGACGCCGGCCCGGTCGCATGCACAACGTAACAGTGACTCTTGCGACTGTTGGCTCGGAACGGTCAAGCCGGGAGTACGACCATCCTGATTCACCGCCGTGCCACGCACCACTGCGTAGATGCGATCCCCGTCAGCCACCGCTTGTGCAAGTGGTTTGAGTAGGACCATGCCAGCCCCTTCGCCGCGCACAAAGCCATTGGCACGCGCGTCGAAAGCCTTGCACCGACCGTCGGGCGAGAGCATGCCCAGCTGGCTGAAGCCAACAAAGAAGTCGGGCATCAGCAGTGCATTGACACCACCTGACAATGCCATCGGGCAACCATCATTCCAGATGCTCTGGCAGGCCAAGTGTAAGGACACCAACGCGGACGAACAGGCGGTATCAACCGACGCGCTGGGGCCACGCAGATCGAAGCAATAGGAGATTCGGTTCGATGCGATGCTAAGTGATGCACCGGTGTTGTTGTAAGCGGAAACCACGCCGCGATCCTGGTAACTGAGCCCCATATAGGCGAAGTCCCAGCTGGAGATGCCGACGTAGACTGAAGTGCGACTGCCGGAAAGACGCTCTGCCGATATGCCCGCGTCTTCCATCGCCTCCCAGGTGACTTCCAGTAACATGCGCTGCTGGGGATCCATGTGCGCGGCCTCACGTGGCGAGATGCCGAAAAACTGCGGATCGAATTGGTCTAGCCCGTCAATCAATCCTCCCCATCGCGAGCGAGTTTTGCCCGGTCGGTTCTTGGCTGGATCGTAGAAACTGTTCGTGCTCCACCGCTTGCTTGGAATCTCGGTAATCGCGTCGACGCCATTGCGCAAGTTGTCCCAGAATGTGCGTGGGTTGTTCGCATTGCCCGGAAACCGACAACCAATACCAATAATGGCGATCGGTTGCAAAGAATCGGTCGTCAAATTTGAATTCAGAGCGTCCCTGCCGTTTTCATGGTGGATCAACATCGCTTTACTCGTGACGCAGGGCCTCGGTCGGCACCAGCCGAGCTGCTTGATATGCGGGGTATGTTGCACCAAGTAATCCTATGATCAGGGCGATCATGAATCCCTGGACGATTACTTGCCAGCTAACAGATGGTGATATGGTACCGGCCACTGCCGGTGCGTGACTCATGCCCCAAATCAAAACCATGCCCCCGGCGATACCCAGGAGCGCCGCGATGACGCTCAGCAAGCCAGCTTCGGCCAAGATCATTCCGACCACGCGCCACGGCGGCCAGCCGATTGCACGCAGCAGCCCGATCTCGCGTGTCCGCTCGTAAACACTCGTCATCATCGTGTTGAACAGGCCGATACACCCGATCAACAAAGCAATCGATGAGGTCATCCATGCCATGCCGGTGGCTAGCTGCATGCGCGTGTCTGTCTTAACAAAATCCTCGGTCGGCAATGCAAGCAGCCGACGGTCCATCTCCTGGATGGCACGCGTCGCTGCGGCCACGCTCTGGCTGGTTACCGGTTCGGTCAATACCACATTGACGTAGGTGACTTGTCCAGGACGGTCGGTCAGCCGTTGCAATTCGCTGAGTGGCATCACCATCGAGCTGTTTTCCCACGCACTAAAGCTCTCGAATACCCCCACGACTTCGTACGTTTCGTCTTCAAACAAAGTGATCCGACCGCCGGCATGTTGCTGTAAGCGTAAAGCCAGCTGGACACCTAGTAGAACCGCCTTCCGGTCGGCGGAACGCAGGTTGCGCCCCTCCTGAATCCGGTAGTCGCGCAACAACCACGATTCGGTGCCGATCCCCATCGTCGGCACTCCATATACTCCAGCCTGTTCCAAGGAAACAGTTTCCAACAACAGACCGGCCGTAGCACGAATGCCGTTAAGGTGACGAATCTTTTGGCCGGCAGATTCCGCCATTTCACTCGATAGACGATCGGCCGCACCCTTGCGTGAGACGACCAGATCGACACCGTGGCCTTGGTAGATCGCC
Source organism: Planctomycetota bacterium (assembly GCA_024277285.1). The sequence continues at coordinate 3,345 of JAJRVM010000107.1, read as the reverse complement.
GAAAACGATCGTGTGAAGCCGTTCGCGATCCCGACCAATGCGACCACCGCTGCGACGGCCGTCGAGAGCGCGGCGAGTGTCAACAGGCTCCGCACACGGCGGCGCGTGATGTTTCGGAAAATCAAGGTCGTGAAGTGCATGTCTTTGGGACTTCGCGGCGTGCGAACACGCGGGATTGCACGCGGGGTGTCGTCGGGGGTGGGCGAACAGTGGGAGGGTCACGGAAGCTGTGCAGGGTCGGCGAAATCGATTGGATCCATACAAAACACATAACCGATACTGCACTTATCCGCTCCATCCTGTGGGATTGTACGCCATGCTACGCGCGTTGGTAGTCACACTGACACTCATTCTTACTGCCGGCTGCCTGCGTCAGCCGCTGCAGGTGGTCATGTCTGGGGATATGACCACGCGCATGCCCCCCGATAACAACGCATCGAGCCTGCGCAGTCGCACGGTAATGGGGTCCCCCCATTGTGGCGGGCGAGTGGCCGTGATTGACGTGGACGGTTTGCTGATCGACCAGAACATGCGCGGTTACGGTTCCCTTGGCGAGAATCCCGTGGCGCTGTTCCGCGAGAAGCTCAACGCGATCGAGGCCGATCCGACCGTGCAGGCGGTCGTCTTACGCATCGACAGTCCCGGTGGCGGGGTGACGGCCAGCGACATCATGCGGCATGACCTGGCCGCGTTCAAAGCCCGCCGCGGAATCCCCGTGATCGCTTGCTTGATGGATGTGGGGACGGGTGGGGCCTATTATCTTGCCACCGCTGCTGACTCGATTGTCGCCCATCCCACTTCCATCACGGGCGGGATCGGCGTGATCCTGAATCTCTACAATCTGGAAGATGCGATGGGCCAGTTCAACGTGATTCCGCTGCCAGTAAAAGCGGGTGACAAGATCGACATTGCGTCGCCAACTCGCACGATGAAGCCGGAGGAACGTGAAATACTTGAACGTATCGCGCGCGAATTTCACGAGCGTTTCAAGCAGGAAGTGATTCGCTCGCGGCCCCAATGCGTAGCGACAGACGCTGACTTTGACGGCCGCGTCTTTACCGCCAGTCGAGCCCGTGACAAGCAACTGATCGACGGCATTGGCTACTTGGACGATGCGGTCGATGCGGCGCGGCAACTTGCCGGACTCGCGGAGTCGAGCAGCGTGGTGATGTATCGGCGTTGCAACGATCGAGCCATGACTCCGTACGATGTTACACCGAACGTGCCACTGCAGAACAGCTTGCTGCCGTTCAATATTCCCGGACTCGATCGCAGTTCGCTGCCGCGGTTTCTCTACCTGTGGCAGCCCGACCCCAGTGTGATCACTGCCGCCGGCGCACACTGAAGTACACCGCAATGCCGTGACCGAGCCACGATTGATGATGGCCACGATCATTGCGATTGTGAGCGTTGGAGCTTGGCCAACTTGCGCCGCACCTTGTCGACTTGCTCCCTTACGACAAGCGGCGTCTTGGACCGCAGCAGGTTGCTGGCGTGGAACCAATCCTTGGGTTCGTGAAAAGCAACGTGCACTTCAAACAACAAAGCTCCTTGCGGTTCGGACAGCGTGGTGACTTGCAGATAGCCTCCGTAACCTCGATAAGGCCGCGCGGCACCACAGCGCCGCGCGCCAAGTTCGGTTGTCTCGATCGGATACCAGCGATTGGCCAGTGTACCGTCGTGCTCACTTCGCGGATCAAGCTGCCAGGCGATCAGGATCGACTCATCGTTTGACGACCGTTCCACATGCGCCACACCTCGAAGGTAGACACGTTTCATCAACGGAAACTCTACCAGCATGTAACGCACGACATCGCGATCAATCGTTGGAATTCCAAGACGTTCCAATTCACTGTCGCCCAGTTCACGTAGGTTGGTGGCATTGGGGTCGCGTCCATCAGAGACGCGTCCATCAGAGACGCGTCCATCAGAGACGCTGGCACTGCGACCTGCGGCAACACGGTCGGTATCATTCGAATCCTGGGTGGCAGGAGCAGCAGAGTGTGGCGTCTTGGCGCCTGGTCTTGGCCCCATGAAGGTGTCAGCGAACCGTTGATCATTGAGTTCCTCCAGTTTGCCGTGGGCGACAAACCACAGATCGATTTTGTGGCCAATACGGTCGCCTTGTTTGTCCTTCATATAGGCTTGGCGCAGCACGAATGGGGCCGTGGTCGATTTCCGGACGAACCGTTCCCAGCCGTACCGACCTGCGATCTGCGTAACCATCTCACGCTGTTGTTTCTCGGCGATAGTTTCGCCCAATACGGGTGCTGGCAGTTTGACAATCGCCGCGTCGCCGAGCTTCACACCTCGTTGTATTAAGTCGCGGAACAAGGCGTTGCCCGTTTCGGGCGACAAGGCAACGATCCGTTCAGCAATCGCGCCGCTATCGGGAACCGCACACGGCAGCAAGAGCACAATCAACACGATGTGGATGAACCGCATGCGCAGTAATTGCGAACGAGAGCGTATCGGCACCGGCCACTCGCTAGTGTGAAGCAAGACAAGATCAGGTCGAAAGGAACGTATCATGCGTTTCTCGATTGCCAAGTACTCGGGCGTGCGAAACCTCGGGGGCAGGTTGCCACACCCGCATCATTTCAGCGTGGGCTTTTCGATCACGGCGATCAAGTCGGGACTCGTGGCGCTTTCGTAAACAGCCCGTTGGTAGTCACCGAACAGGTGCACGTCGCGTGCGCCAGCCTCACGGGCCCACTGACTTATCTGTTCGGCGGTCAGCCCCAACAGGGGAACCGATTCCGTCTTCAGAAAACGGGGCGGATTGACCGAACTGATCACCAAGTTCACATAGCCATGGGTGCCACTGCGATGAACGCCTTTGACGACCATCGCGACGCCTTCGGGGTGGTCGAGGTGGACACACTTTTGCCACTGACACGGTCCGTCAGGCAGTTTCCACAGGTTCAGCACGTGCACAATAACGATGCCGCCAGGGCGAACAGCGCTCAGCATCGCCTGAAGTGCCGTCTGGACCCCGCAATGATCACTTGCCAACGCCAGCGAATTGCCTACGCAAACCACCGCGTCCGCCGGTGTGCTGCCCGTCGTGGGAGTTTCAAAACTGCGTACCGACCAACGCAGTTGCGCCGATTCGCCGAACGCACCGCGCGCTCGGTCGATCATCGCTCGGCTCACATCAGCCCCTTCCACGCGCAGTCCCCACTGATGGAACATGGCGGCGTGATGCCCTGTGCCACAAGCCACGTCGGCGAGCGATTGCACGTCGTGGTTGGCAAACAGATGGCGATAGAACGGCGCCTCGCGCGCCAGCCGTTTGGGCCAATCCACAAGCGATTCGTAAACGTCGGTCAAGTCATCAAATGT
>JAJRVM010000106.1 GCA_024277285.1 Planctomycetota bacterium | reverse complement strand
CGGAATGAGCAGTGGCACGGACGCGCGGACGAGTTTCCCATTCCAACTGATCCAGCACTACCAACCGCTCAACCATCACACCGTCGTACACTGCACGCAGTGCGAAGCGTCTTGCAACTCCCCATTTGGAAGGTCGACTGACGGCGCGCACTGCTCAACTTGGCGTTTGCGTGTTGGCATCGACTTGCGGCTTTGTTGGGATATTTGAAATTAGAAAACGTACGGAATGAGCAGTGGCACGGACGCGCGCCTTTCTGTCTTTCTACGACTCCAGACGCTATGCTAATGCAACACGCTCGCTGAGATATCGCTCCCTTGAAACTGGAGACACACGAGATGAAGGCCATACAAGGCGCTATCGGTCTTGCCACACGCTATTCTGTTGCGGATACGAGGCTCGCGCCCATCGTGCGAACAACGCTGAGTTTCGCACTGGTATGTGCACTGAGCACGTGGGGAACGCAACAAGCCGCAGCCAATGACCTGGCGCTGTGGTATCAGGCTCCGGCCCGTTCGTGGGAGAAAGAGGCATTGCCGATCGGCAACGGCAGCTTGGGTGGGATGGTATTCGGCGGCATCGAGCGAGAGCATATCCAGTTCAATGAAGATACACTCTGGATCGGTGACGAAAACGACACCGGCTCGTACCAAGCGTTCGGCGACCTTTACATCGAATTAGGCCCGTCGGTGGTTTCCTTGGGTGTAAGCAACCCCAGCGATCACGACTCGTCACGCGGTCAAGGTGTCGAGAAGTCGGTCGATGGAAAGGATCGCACCAAGTGGTGTATGGAGCATAAGGGCCGCCCGGTCATCTGGCAGTTAGCTTATGCTGAAGCCCCTGCCACTCCATTGCAAAGCTATACGCTCACCAGCGCCGGTGACATGCCGACAAGAGACCCGCAGAGCTGGACGCTATCGGGTTCAAATGATGGTAAGAACTGGACTGAACTGGACCGGCGCGAGCTTAGTAGTCCCTTCTCCAAACGACACGCCTCCAAGACATTCGAATTCGACAACGATAAGACGTTCCGTTCGTATCGTTTTGTTTTTGAACTTGCCAACAAGTCGCACTTTCAAGTCGCTGAAATCGCGTTGGGCGATCCGGAATCCGCTTACCGGAGCATATCGGCTCCCAAATCGTCGGAACCGTATCAGCGCCAACTGGACATGGACCGCGCTCTGCATAAGATCGACTATACGCTCGACGGTACGCAGTATCAGCGAACTTATTTCTGCAGCCATCCTGCCCAAGTCATGGTGCTGCGGTTGACTGCCGACCGGCGTGCGGCGCACACCGGGACGATCCGACTTGCCGATGCTCACGATGCCAAGGTCACCGCGCAGAAGAATCGAATCACCAGCTCGGGGTCACTCGCGGGCAACGTCTACGCCCATGGTAGCGCACAAGGGCGCAAGAACAAGTACAAGATGGCACTCGACTACGAGGCTCAGGTACTGGTCTTGAATGAAGGAGGTACATTGAAGGCGGCTGATGGCGCCATTGAATTCAAGGACTGCGACACGTTGACGATTCTGTTGGCGGCTGGCACCGATTATGTGAATCAGCGCGATAAAGGATGGAAGGGAGCACATCCCCACCAACGGATCACCGATCAACTGGATGCTGCCGGAAAACAACCGTACGAAACATTGTTGGCGGCGCACGTCAAGTACTATCAAAACTTGTTTCACCGTTGCGCTATCGACGTGGGGACGACGCCAGACGCGATTCGAGCCCTGCCGACGGATCAACGACTGGCAGCCTACAAGAAAGTAGAACGAACTTCAGCCCGTTCGCCAAGCGTCGACCCCGATCTGGAAGAGTTGGTATTCCAATATGCACGTTACATGATGATCAGCAGTTCGCGGTCGGGTACGTTGCCAGCCAACTTGCAGGGACTCTGGAATCACAGCAATCGACCGCCGTGGCGCAGCGATTATCACACCGACGTCAATATCGAGATGAACTATTGGTTCGTGGACGCGGCGAATCTGCCGGAATGCTTCACGCCTCTTTCCGAATGGTTCTATTCGATTCGTGGTGTACGCCGTGACGAAACGCACAAAGCGTTCAAGACGCGTGGCTGGATCACACATGCCGAAAATGGTGTGTTCGGTGGGTCGACCTGGAAGTGGTCCAAGGGCGATGCAGCCTGGGTGGCTCAGAATCTGTGGGATCACTATGCCTTCACTCAGGACAAACAGTACCTCCGCACCTGTGCCTATCCGATCTTCAAAGAGCTGTGCGAGTTCTGGATCGATAGCCTCAAGGAACTCCCGGACGGTACACTTGTCTCGCCCGACGGGTACTCACCCGAACACGGTCCGCAGGAGGACGGAGTCTCGTTCGACCAGCAACTAGTGTGGGATTTACTGACCAATACGATCGAAGCATCGAAGGTGTTGGACGTGGACCGAGCGTTTCGCGACCAGTTGGCCGAGATCCGCAAGCGGTTGTTGAAGCCAAAGATCGGTCGCTGGGGGCAACTGCAGGAGTGGATGGTTGATCGTGATAACCCGAAAGATCAACATCGTCACTTGTCCCACATGATTGCCGTGCATCCGGGACGGCAGATTTCCCCGCTAACGACCCCCGAATTGGCCGAAGCAGCGCGCGTGTCGATGAACGCGCGAGGCGATAGCTCGACCGGGTGGAGTCGAGCCTGGAAGATTTCGATCTGGGCACGATTGCATGACGGTGATCGAGCTTACAAGATCCTGAGCAGCATGCTGGGCAGCATGATCCTCGACAACCTGTTCAACACGCATCCGCCGTTCCAGATCGACGGCAACTTTGGCTATGCGGCCGGGGTCTGCGAAATGCTGTTACAGTCGCACATGGGCGAGGTGCATTTCTTGCCCGCATTGCCAGATGCTTGGCCCGCTGGCAGCGTGCGAGGTATGCGTGCTCGCGGTGGCCTGGAGATCGACGTGCAATGGCGGCAGGGCCGTGTCACAACTGCCACACTCAAGGCGAGTGTCGGCGGCACGTATCTTCTGCGCGCGCCCGAGGGCCAGCAGATCGTTGGCCCGCCGACCGTGACGCTCAAGGCGGGCGAGGTGCATAACGTCGTGTTCGAGTGAGAGCGTGTGTGGGAGAGTGGGAGAGAGGGAGAGAGGGAGAGGCTGCGGTTTGGGGTGTCTTGATAGTCGTCCGGCACGGACCAGATTGCATTACGATTCGCCCAAGGAGTCGGGCTCTTGCGCTATCTGTTGCTTCCGTGATAACACGAATTCAGGAGCCACACGCTCCTTTTCCCAGAAACTTCGGACTCCAAATGCCAGGCAAGCGCGTCGTTGCCTTTATTAGCGTCCATCAGGGTTGACGAGCGGTTCTTATTCCAGGACCTGACGGCACACGGTTCAATGTTGTGAACAGTTACTTTTTCTTTGGGCAGTTGTTGGGCGCAGCAAAATAAGCGGAGCGAATTCCCGTTGCGTTTCACATCCAACGGCGGTGCACAGCGGATTATAGCAGGAATAGGCGATGACTTCCTGAGCGTATGGCGATTGCATTCGTGCGGAGAACAGTCGAGAATATATCGATGCTGGCCCAGCACTTGGCCGTATGCGCAAGCTGTGATGCGACACGAGTATCACCGGTGATCGCAATGGTAAGACATCCCGGGGCACAGGTCCCGCCTACATTCCAACTCGTCAAGGAGAACCCATCATGAGTCAATCCACTTCACGACGTTCCTTTATCCAGTCCGTCGGCCTTGGTGCGGCCGCATTCGGATTGAGCGGTACGGCGGCCGCACAAGAGAAGAAGAAGCCGATCCAAGGGTTTGAAGAACAACCGACCGACCCCAACGCATCGAAGACATGGAAGCCGGTTTCGGATCGCAAGATTCGCGTTGGGATCGTCGGGTACGGCGTGTGCCGATTCGGTGCGGCCTTTGGATTTCAGGATCATCCGAACGTCGAAGTGGTGGCGGTCAGTGATCTGTTTCCCGATCGGTGCGCCAATCTGGCCAAGATATGCCGCTGCAAGAAGACGTACCCGTCGTTGGAAGAATTGGTCAAAGACGATTCGATCGAGGCGGTGTTTGTGGCGACCGATGCGCCGAGTCATCCACGGCACTGCATCAACGTGATGAAGCATGGCAAGCACGTGGCCACGGCCGTGCCGGCCAGTCTTGGTTCGCTCGAACAGGCCGCTCAAGTGTACGAGACGGTTAAGCAGACGGGCAAGAAATACATGATGTTCGAAACATCTTATTTCCATGAAGATGTCCATGCGATGCGCACGATCTACAATGCGGGCGGGTTTGGCAAACTGCTCTACAGCGAAGGGGAATACTATCACTATTCCGTGGGTACGATCGATTCGTACAAGAAGTGGCGCGAAGGTGTGCCGCCTCAGTATTACCCCACTCATTCGAATGCCTATTACGTCGGCGTTACCGGCGGCAGTTTTACCGAAGTCTGTTGCATGGCGATGCCTTGTTCAAAGAAACTGTATCAGCCCGGGAACAACCGATACAAAAACCCGTTTGCCACGGAAGTGGCGTTGCTGCGGACCAGCGAAGGCGGTATGGCGCGCATGGCCGTAAGTTGGGACACTCCCGGATTCGGCGGCGAAGTGGGGCGCATTCGTGGTCAGAGAGGTTCTTTCAATGGAACGTACCAGGGTCTTGTGAAGTCGTTGCCCAATACTCAACGTCCGCCTCTGCCACCCGGAGTGGGCGGTGGCGGCCATGGTGGATCGCACGGCCATTTGATGAACGAGTTCGTGACCGCGATTCTCGAAGATCGTAAGCCACTGGTTGACGTTGCTCAGGCACTGAACATGACGGTCGCCGGAATTGTGGCACATCAATCGGCGCTGCGCGATGGCGAACTGATGAAGATTCCGCAGTACAAGATGCCGTCGTAGTTGCCGTTGTAGCTTTGGTCATCGGCGCTCCAGAGTCACCGCTGCCAATCCGAAGCTCGTGGGTGGTCACTTAAAACCATCTATTGCCGTTGCGTGTCATGTCGCTGCGGCGTTGTTCGTGCCCGGGATAGAATCCCGGGCTACCGATTGTTCACCCACCGGGTGATGTGGCATTTTCGTGGAGTGATTCATGCGTTTAGCACAATACCAGGTCCGCACTCTGGCGATCGCGTTGTTCTTGGCGACACCGGTCGCCGGCAACGAAACGCCAGCCAACGTACCTGTGGAACTGAGTTTCACCGCGGCCACCACGTACGACGATCCGTTCAATACGGTGTCGGTCGACTTGATGGTCACAACGCCATCCGGCAAGCAATTGAAGGTGCCGATGTTCTGGGCGGGCAAGAACGTGTGGAAGGCTCGATATGCTTCCGCAGAAACAGGCATGCATCGCTGGCAGACCGTCTGTAACGATATCGACGATGCTGGGCTGCATGGCGTAACGGGCGCGATTACCGTAACGCCCTACGCAGGAGGCAACTCGCTGTATCAACATGGGCCACCCCGAGTGGCGAACGATGGCCGTCACTTTGCGCAGGACGACGGCACGCCCTGGTTGTGGATCGGCGACACCTGCTGGATGGGGTTATGCACGCGTCTGGCTTGGCCGGAGGATTTCCAGCGTTACGTTGCGGATCGCAAGCAAAAAGGGTTCAACGTCATCCAGATTGTGGCCGGACTGTATCCCGATATGCCGGCATTCGATGCGCGTGGAGCCAACGAAGCGGGGTTTCCTTGGACAAAGAACTACGGTCGTATTCGTCCTGAGTACTTTGATGCGGCTGATACGCGGATTCGCTATCTGGTGGATCAAGGAATGGTCCCCTGCCTGGTTGGCGCATGGGGATTTCACATGCCATGGATGGGCGAAGAGCGACTCGAGCAGCATTGGCGCTATCTGCTTGCCCGGTATGCGGCCTATCCGGTTACTTTTTGCGTAGCGGGCGAAGCCAATCTGCCTTACTATCTTACCGAAGGGTTCCCGTTTGACGACCGGAAACAGGTGACGCGATGGACCAAAGTCGCTCGATATGTTCGCCAAACGGATCCGTACCATCGTCTCCTATCGATTCATCCAACCGGGTTGGGGCGATTGAGCGCGCGCGGTTCCATCGATGATACTCGGCTCTTGGATTTCGACATGCTGCAAACGGGGCATGGCGATGTTGGCAGCCTTGGACCGACGGTGGATACGGCGCGTTGGACTTATGCACAAGAGCCGACGATGCCCTTCCTGAACTCGGAAGTCTGCTACGAGGGTATTTTGGATTCGTGTGACGATTCGGTGCAGCGCCTGATGACGTGGACCAGCTTGCTTTGCGGAGCTGCGGGGCATACGTATGGAGCTAACGGGATCTGGCAAATCAACCGGCGCGATCAACCGTACGGTACCTCCCCCAACGGAACCGATTATGGGCAAACGTCGTGGGACGAGGCACTGGCGTTGCCCGGTTCGGCCCAAGTCGGCTTGGCCGGTCGTATTCTGCAGCGGTTTCCTTGGCAGCAACTGCGACCACTTCAAGAGGCGGCCAGTTTTGAGGGTGATACGGTGCCGGTTAACTGGGGGACCTGGATCTGGGATCCCGAGTCCAAGTCAACTGAGCATGCCGCGGTGGGGTCCCGGTTCTTTCGACACGTCTTTGATGTACGGGCCGGCCGAGACGTGGACCAGGCGACGTTATTCGTCGCATGCGATAACAATGTCACGATATGGATCAACGATCAGCTTGTTGGTACGCAGCGTGGTTGGAATCCCTCAGGTCGTCTTGTGGGAATCGAAGATCTGCTCAAGCCGGGCCGCAATGTGATCGCCGTGCATGGCCGAAACATGCCAGCTCCCGTCGACAAGAATCCAGCCGGGTTGTTGCTAAGCCTTCGCATCGAGTTTGCCGATGGCAAATCTGAGAGCATTCGTTCGTCGCAGGATTGGCGTGTGGTCCGGCAGGCTGACGATAGTTGGCGGAAGATCGGTTTTGACGATAGCCGCTGGCAGCAAGCTCGATCAATGGGCCCCAACGGAGCAGCGCCTTGGGGGCAGGTCACGGCCAGCTACAATCGGTACCTGGTGCCGTACTGTGCCGGGACCGCTGATGGTCGTCTACTGCTGGTCTACTTGCCCGTTGCAAGGCAAACGGTCGTTCACAATCTGATCGTCGGGAAGAAGTACGCTGCGTCGTGGATCAATCCGATCGACGGACGCCAGCACTCCATCGGTCCAGTCACCGTTGACAAAGCGGGCAACTGGCGACCGCCACTGCCACCCCGACGCCGCCAAGATTGGCTGCTCGTTGTTGAATGCCGATAAGTGCGCAACGTCTGGTTCTTATCGGGGTTGGCTTTGAGGGGCTTCCGCTGGGCATGTCCCAGTGTGAGCCGCAACTGGTAGGCTACCGAAGAACGTCGAACACACTCAGGCTTCCGCTGGGCATGTCCCAGCGTGAGCCGCAACTGGTAGGCTACCGATTTTCACGCATGACCTCGAACCAGAACAGCCAGGCACCCGACCGCACCGTGGCACTACCACGAGGCGTACTGCAATGGCTAGCCGTGTTTGGCCCGGGGGCGATTATCGCCTCGTTGACAATCGGGACGGGCGAGTTGATTTTTTCCAGCCGAGGTGGGGCGCTGTTCGGGTACCGTTGTCTGTTTCTGTTCGTCGTGATCTCGGCACTCAAATGGGGGCTGGTCCTGGCGGCGTCTCGGCACATGGTGTTGACCGGCGTGCATCCCTACCAGCGCATGGTCGAACTGCCTGGTCCGCGTGGTTGGCTGCCGATCGTCTTATTCCTGATCGCTGCGGTCTGTTTGCCCATCTGGATCAGCTTTCATTGTGGTGTTATTGGTAACTTGGTCAGCTGGATGACCGGCACGGGCGATCTGCTCAATGGTGGGATCGACTATCTTTGGGGTGGCGGCATCCTGGTCGTTATTCTGATTATCGCCACGTTGGGTGGCTACTCGACACTCGAGCGGATTCAGCTGGTGATCGTCACATCGATGGTGCTTGGTGCCGGTGTGACGCTATTCTTGTATCATCCCGATTGGTGGGCGTTGTTGCGTGGCGTGTTCGTTCCGCAAGCGTTTGCATATCCGCCATGGCTGAGCGTCGAGTATCCCGAGATCGCAAAGCAACCTATCTGGGTCGAGACGACGCGCTATGTGGGTGTGATCGGCGGTGCTGGGTTCGACTATATGGCGTACACCTCGTTCATTCGCGAGCGCGCGTGGGGCAGGGCGGCAGCGGGGCCCGCTTCGCCGGAGCAGCTTGAGCAGATCGCCGGCGATCCAACGCATCCGGTTCGTCGCTGGCTGCGCGCGCCGCTGGTCGATTGTTCACTCAGTTTCCTGGTGGTCGTCATCGTCACGGCTGTCTTTGTCGCATCGGGGACCATGATCTTGGGTCCCAACCACAAGATTCCCAATGAAAACAACTTGCTCGGATTGCAATCGGCGTTTGTGACCGGGATTCATCCTTGGTTATTGCCGTTGTACGTGTCAGGTGCATTCCTGGCCATGCTCGGGACACTCTACGGGACCTTGGAAGTGGGTTGCAGCATTGTGGCCGAAATGAGTTATTGCGTGAGTCGTGAATTTGCGTTGCGACATGCACGTCGCATCCGCCGCGGAACCATCCTCTGGAGCGCACTGGGTGCACTGGCGATTCTCTCTTGGCTCTGCATCTATCACTTGACCGGCGCGGTTGGCAAGCCACGTCTGTTGCTGGCCATATTAACGCCCGCCAATTTGTTTACGGGCGTGCTCGGCTGCGGGATCTTCTGTCTGCTGAACTTATGGATGGACCGGCGTTTTTTGCCGCAGAGGTTGCGGATGCCGATCTGGCTGAAACTGTTGAATCTGTTGTCCGCCGTGGTCTTCGTTGCCTTGGGGATCAAAGGCTACTGGGACGACCAGAGCCGTTGGTTCGCGCTCGGCACGATCCTCGGCATGCTGGTGCTCGGATTGATCGTTGCCCGTGTGGCCCGGGATTCCATCCCGGGCATGAGCAGCGCTGTGGCTGCTGAAAACACAACGGCAATCGAGCGTTCCCAGGAGCGATAACCCCGTTCATGCTCGGCTCGGATAGCCGTGTGGCTCGGGATTCCATCCCGAGCATAGGAAACGCGGCATTTTCTCCATGCTTGGCGGCACCAGACCGTTCTTTGAAGCGACGATCCTTCCTCGGCTCGATACGGATCACCAAGCTGTGGCATCATCTACTTGCACATTGGCCAAACTGCAGCGAAACTAAGGGCTTGTTGCAGTCTAAACGATACGGCCCTCGAGCCAACGGAGAAACTCCCATGAAATCGCACCATCGTACTTGCCTGGCCTCAATCGGTTTGCTGGCGATCCTTGCATGCCTGGCGCCTGTTGCTGCTGCGGCCGAGCATTCGCCGAACATTATCTATATCCTGGCCGACGATCTTGGCTATTCCGAATTGGGCTGTTACGGACAGACGAAGATCAAGACGCCTAACATTGATCAGCTTGCGGCGGAAGGCATGCGGTTCACGCAGCACTACTGCGGCAACGCCGTCTGTGCCCCGTCGCGGTGTGTACTGATGACCGGCAAGCATCCGGGGCATGCGATCGTCCGCAGCAATAAGAGCACGAATAATCTGCCGGCGGCGATCAAGGAAAAGTACGGCCTGCAGTTTCCCGGCCAGCAGCCGATTCCGGATGACGAGATTACGATCGCCGAAATGCTTAAGCAGAAGGGCTATGCGACAGCGGCTATTGGCAAGTGGGGATTGGGGAACTTCGGCACGACCGGCGACCCACTGACGCAAGGATTCGACTTATTCTGTGGCTACAATTGTCAAGCGCATGCGCACAGCTACTACCCGGCCTATATCTGGCGGAACCACGAGAAGATGATGCTCAACAATCACCCGCCGATTCCGGGGCACGCCCGGTTTCCCAAGGGAGCTGATCCCTCGGACCCGGCGGCGTATGCGCAGTTCAAGGGCCAGGATTACGCACCCGACCACATGCTCGAGGCCGCGTTACAGTTTATGCGCGACAACAAGGGCAAACCGTTCTTCCTTTACTTTCCGTCGACGATCCCGCACGTGGCTTTGCACATCCCGGACGAAGAGCTGAAACCGTACCTGGGCAAGTGGGAAGAGACTCCATTTACCGCCAAGGATGGTTATGGTTATACGCCACATCAGACACCGCGCGCCGCTTATGCTGCGATGATCAGCCGATTGGACCGCGACACCGGCAAGATCATGAAACAGCTAAAGCAGCTGGGACTCGATGAGAATACACTGGTCATGTTTACGTCCGACAATGGTACGACTCACCTGGAACAAGAGGTCGATTACGAGTTTTTCGAGAGCGTCAAGCCACTGCGCGGTCTGAAAGGCAGTCTCTACGAAGGAGGTATTCGGGTCCCGATGATCGCGCGATGGACCGGGAAGATCAAACCGGACACGACGACCGGTCTGCTGTCAGGTTTTGCCGACGTGATGCCGACGATCGCCGAAATTGTGGGGATCAAGCCGCCATCGGGTATCGATGGGATTAGCTTCGCCCCGACGTTGCTGGGGCATCTCGAGCGTCAGAAAAAGCACGAATTTATCTACCGCGAGTTCACCGGTTATGGTGGTCAGCAGGCCGTGTGGATGGGCGACTGGAAAGGGATTCGCCAGAATATATTGCGGCGCAGTAATCCAGCTCCGCTCAAGATCGAACTCTACAATCTGCGCGACGACATTAGCGAATCGCATGATGTGGCTGCTGAACACCCGGACATCGTCGCGCGCATCCGCAAAATCATGGAGACCGAGCACGTCCCGAGCAGCATTTTCCCAATGCCGCCGATCGACAAATAGGAAAATCAGTGAGACCGTTCGCGGAAACGGCGGCGCGATCGGCACACACAGTAAAGGGACCGCTAATAAACGCGGATAGACGCTAATGAAAGAGCCCTCCGCTGGGCTTGTCCCAGCACGGGGGGCACAACTGGCCAGCGACCAGCAACGCGCCCGTTGTCGGCCGAACGTAGAGTCTTCCACGAATCGTTACTTTGCTGAGGCCGGATCGAGATGCGATTTGCGTTAGCAGTGGGCGCTCGTCCTTGAAATTGGACGCTACTTGAAGCGGGCATTGGTTACTTGGTCGCCGTGACGAGTCCGTTGTGGCTTGAACTGCGTGAACGGTTACGAGAAAACAAGCACAGGTGGGCAATAATGATGAAGCCACTAGCAGCAGTAATGACATTGGTGTTGTGCGGTTCGCCGATCAGTACATGGGCGGCTGACAGCTCACCGAACTTGGTCTTCATCATCGCGGATGATTTGACTTTCAGTGATATCGGCTGTTACGGCGGCCAAGCCTACACGCCGAACATTGACAAGCTGGCAACCGAGGGAATGAAGTTCGAGAACTGTTTTCAAGCTGCGCCAATGTGCTCGCCGACTCGCCATAACATCTACACCGGACAGTATCCGGTCAAGACTGGTGCCTACCCGAATCACACGTTTGCCAAGGAGGGCACGAAGAGTATCGTCCATTACTTGCGGCCGTTGGGCTACCGTGTGGCGCTTTCGGGGAAGACCCATATCGCACCGCGCGAGGTGTTTCCGTTTGAATACTCCGGCAAGAAGAACCCGGACATGGACGCCATTGACAAACTTTTTGCCGAGCGCGACAAGGAGGGAAAGCCGTTCTGCCTGTTTGCCTGCTCGAACGAGCCCCACTCGCCCTGGAACAAAGGCGACCCGTCGCGCTATCCCCCCGAAGCGGTCAAGTTGCCCCCGTACTTTGCTGACACGCCCGTAGTGCGCGAATACTTCAGCCGCTACTTGGCCGAGATTACCTATTACGACGGCCAGGTTGGCCAGATCTTAAAGCTGCTCGACAAGTACGAGCTAAGCGACAGCACACTTGTGATGGTAGTTTCGGAACAGGGAAATTCCTTTCCGTTTGCCAAGTGGACCTGCTACGACATGGGTTTACATTCCGCCATGATCGTCCGGTGGCCTGGCAACGTGTCGGCGGGCAGCGTGAGTGAGGCAATGGTCGAGTACTGTGACATTACGCCGACGTTCGTCGAGGTCGCTGGCGGCCAGCCCGCGTCGGTTCTGGATGGCAAGAGCTTTCTGCCGGTGTTGCGTGGCGAAACGGATCATCATAAGGACTATGTCTTCGGTATCCACACCACGCGCGGCATCATAAATGGCAGCAAATGCTATCCCATACGCACCGTTCGCGACAAGAGTTACCGTTTGATCTGGAATCTCTCACCTGCGGAAACGTTTACGAACGCCGCCATAAACAGTGCCATCTTCAAGTCGATGCTGGAAGCTGCCGAGGCGGGTGACTCCCGCGCACGGCGCGTCACCAGAAACTACCAGCACCGTCCCGAGTGGGAGCTGTATGACGTGCATGCCGATCCCCAGGAGCAGCGCAATCTGTACGGGAGACCAGAATACCAACAGGATGTCGAACGACTGAAACAAAAGCTTCAAGGGTGGATGACCGCGCAAGGTGACAAAGGCATCGAAACCGAATTGGATGCGAAAAACCACCAGGGTCGCAATCGGAAGAAGCAACGGAATTCAAAGCGTCCCGCGCGCAAGAAACGTGCGGCATCGCGCGGCGACCGTACGAGCTAGTTGGGCGAGGCCAAACAACGATGTGGGGCAATGCGTGGCGTCATCGGCCGAGAAAGCCATGCTGAGTGTTTGCTCATGCAGGGCATTGCCAGGTTGATTGCAGCCATCTGGTAAGTATCTAAGAACGGTCACTCGAGTTCATTTTCCATCGGTCGACCCCCACCGCCTTGTGCGGTGGGTGAAGAGGATTGGTAGGCTACCCGTGGCGTCCCATCCCCCCACATACACGGCCCCACTTCCCTCGCCGCCGCCGAAGGCGGCGGCGAGGGAAGTGGGGGGAGTAGCTGGCATCGCGGGTAGCTCACCAGACGTTTTCACCCATGGGACAAGCCCATGGGAGTCTCTTGAAAGCGACATGACTTCATTCGGCTAGACTGTTACCTTACTTCTTGTTCACTTCGATGGGCGCGAAATCGATGGCCGCATTGTCAATGACATAGCCCAGGTGCGTGATTCTTTCGAGTGGCCGCTCGAGTTGCGTTTGGATCTTGAGCCCGTTGGCGGTCATGGTTACTTGCTGTTTGTCGAGGTCGACTCGCACAATAAGGTCGATGGGGGCGTCGGGCTTGACCTCGATCGGCTTGCGCTGAGTGGTTCCTGTGGCGACGAGGCCCTGAATGACCAGTGCTTGCTTGGCTCGAATCCGTACACCGCACTTGATAAGTTGAGCATCGTCCCCGCCGTCGCCAAACGCCAGGTAGCCATTGCTCAACAGACCCTTCGCGCCACTGACACTTTTCATTCGCGTCCTGAAAGTGATCGTGCCCGTGAGCGGCTGCGGCAACGACTTGACGGCCACGGCGGCCGGTTGTTTTCGTTGTGCGGTCAGGCGATAGCCGAGCTTGGAGGCGACGACACGGCACCCTTGCACGTTGGCGAAATCAGCCTCTTTCGGCTCGGGCAGCGGGACCAGATAGCTTGGGTCTTCCGGTTGATTCCAGGCAATGCTGGCTCTGCGGTCTTCGACCGCCGGCAGCGGTTGGGAGGATGATGAATCGGCCAGGCAAAGCAGTCGTCCGTCTGTCGTGCTGATGTACAGGCGATCGTCAGTCACAGCCATGCCGTCGAATACGGGAACGGCATCTAGTTTCACCCGCGCCAGCAGTTTGCCGTCCTGCTTGGACAAGGTCCATAGTTCGCCGCCGTACTTTCCTTCCATCGCCTCTTGCTGACGCTTCAGTCGGTTTACAACATCGGGAGTATTGGGGCGTCGATACGCCTGACGCTCGTCAATGAACTGAGGTGGACCGGCGACCAACATGGTCTCCTTGCTCAACGCCATGGCGCGGGCCAGGATGGACGGCTGATCGACCGACCAGATTTGAATCGCGGCGGTCAGATCCTTGCGCGGAAAGAACTTGCGCAACAACCAGTCGGAGGAATTGGCGTTCTTGCGGCTCGAACGCCGGTTGATTGTCGATGCGATTTTTTGGACGTGGTTGATTGCTTCCTGAGTGACTGCCTTGTCGGCCGCGAATAGTTCGTATTCCAACACCGAGCTGTTGACCATGTACTCGGGCTTGCGCCCAAACCCGTAGACGTGCTTATCATCCACGCACAAGATGCGCCCGGACGGAACCAAGCGTCCGGCCTGCATCCATGCGCCATAACCGCCAGAAACGCGGCGCCCGTAGGTCCAATACGTACGGAAGAACCATGAATCGTCAAGGAATCCGGCTTGGCAAAACAGGTGGCAATCATCTGCTGGCTGTTCGCTCAAGCTCTCCAGGCCGATTTCCAATCGTTTGCCGTCGAGTGCGATTTTTTGCGAACGCATCCAGATATGGCGCCCGTCACACGACAAGATATCGGACAACGCGACGGGCATATTATTGCCTTGTGTTTTCTTCAAATACTTGCGCTGCATCTCCTCGCCCGACTCGGGATCGTGATCGTCCATGACGACTTCTCCCAGCAGTTCTCCGGTCTCGGGGTTAAGACGCAGGAAGTGGATGCCACCTTCCAGGAACATGTTGCGGCCCGCCGTGCAGTACAACACGCCGTTGTGGATCAGCACGCTGCCATGTACCGGCCAGGCCGATTCCAGTTGTTGGCGTATCATCACGCGTCGATCGACCGGAGCGGCTCGGAAACGCCACGCCAGTGTTCCTTCGCTGGCGCTGAGAGCATAGACGTGGCCGTCGGCGGAACCGAACAGTACCAAGCCTTGGTAGTAGGTGGGTGGCGAGTCGACGCGGCCTGCCACAGCGTAGGACCAAAGGCGTTTTCCTGTACGGGCGTCCAGAGCGTGGACCGTATGGTTGTCAGGCGTGGCGACAAACGCACGATCTCCTGCCACAACGGGTGGCGTGGGGCGAGCGCCTAAATCGGCCTGCCATGCCAAGCCAAGATTGGTTGGCACGGCCGCGACGCTGGAACCACTTCGCGCGGCATCGTGCCGATAGGTTGGCCAATCCGAATCGCCAGCCGGCGGTACGGACACTCTGCCGTAAGCTTGTCCCTTTTGCAAACGCGGAGCGGAGCCCAAGCCGTTCTTGGTGGCTTTGGGGACCGGCCCCGCCGCCAGGGCCTTGAAACCTTCCAGCTTGGCTTCCATTTGACAGCCACACGCGTCCATGGGGGCGTAGGTCAAGCCGTTGCATGGCATCACGCCATAGATACAGCCTCCACGCACCCAGTGGTTCGGCTCCCAATGTTGGTTTACCACGTCAACGTACTCGGTGCCGTTGCGTGCCATCAGGACATAGTTGCCGCTGGCCTTGGCGGGATAACAGCGATGGTGAAACCAGTGGATGTTAACGTCGGGCGAGAACTCGACCTTCTTTTCGCCCGTATGCACGTCGTATCCGACAAACACGCCATTGTCACGACTCCCCGCAACCGCGCTGGTCCAAACCAGGTTGTTGACGACCATCAAATCACGCAGCGACATGTGTCCACTGGGACGCTGCTTCTGTTCCCACAACTGGCTGCCGTCAGTCGCGGAAAAGGCGGTGATTTTCCCGTTGTTTGGCGCGGCCAGAACCACGTCTTCGTACAGCAATATGCGTGGGCCCGTGTTCGTGTGCACCGGGATCTTTGTGGGGAGGGGAGCCGACTTCCAGAGGATCTGGCCGGTTGGCTGGTCGATGCATACCAGTTGCTGGCCGTCGTGCAACACGACTCGATCGCCGTCGGCGGCCAGCGAGCAGGGGGCTACCGGTAACGTGTTGTTCCAGGCTGGTTTTCCCGTCGCGGCGTCGTAGGCTAACACTCGTCTGGAAGTACCCTGCCAACCCAGTTCGGGGTTGGCGCGCCGCGTGTTATCCCACACATAGGTCGAAACGCGATTCCATTTTGGCAGCGGCGAAGGAGAACTGTCCGCCACACAAAACACCGTGCCGGCGGAAACGACGATTTCCCGAGTGAACTGGCTGTCGGCGAACGTCGAAAGTACTTCTCCGGTCGCCGCATCCAGTACGCTGACCGGTGCGTCGATGCCGAGTGTAACGTAGACGCGATTCCCCTCGGCGACCAAACGTCGCAGCAAGTGCGCGGGACCGCTCTTCAGCGGGTACTGGCGAGTGTTCCACTTTGCAATCTTCTGCTTCCAGAGGATCGTGCCGTTAAACGCATCGCGCGCGATCAGTTGCCAATCGGACGGCAGTTGAATCGACGATCGGGGGCCTTCGTCCAAGATGTAAAACAGCCGCCCATTGGCCGATACCAGTGATGTCATGCTAGCCATGTGGTCGTGGTGCCGCGCCCACTTGGGATCGCCCAACCATTGAATACGGCGTG
Source organism: Planctomycetota bacterium (assembly GCA_024277285.1). The sequence continues at coordinate 30,354 of JAJRVM010000106.1, read as the reverse complement.
GTGGACCAACGGCGGTGTCTTGAGCAACCGGGTTGCCATCCGGACCATGCAGATAGTGAGTCCACTGGTCGAACTGCGCGGGCCATTGCTTGACCGTCTTTTGCCATTGGCCGTCGCGACGAACCAGTAAGATTCCGTTGGGCGCCAGCGCGCGTTGTAGCTCGGTCTGAGCAACGTGAGCCGGTTCATTGACGATGATCAGATTAACCAGGTTGTCGGTGTAGGGCAGGTGCTGCCCATCCCACCAATCGATGCTGACCGGGCCGAGTTTTCCCTTGGCACGCACGCTTTCGCGCACCGTTTGCACGCGCTGCTTGTCCGTGTCCAGACCCTGCACGACGTAAGCTGAACCGCGGTGCAGGGCGGCCGTCAGCGCTCCGTCGCCACAGCCCAATTGGACGATTAGACCGCCTGTGACTCCTGCCTTGGTCAAGAGCTCTTTGGCCGTCTTGTTTGCCCTGTCATCACTTTGGCCTGTGGCCAATGATGGTAACGCTGCAAGAATGAGCAATAGACCAGCGGCGGCCTGAATAGAACGGTGTCGCAACATGGGTGAAGTCTCCTTCATCAGGTGACTGTTGAGGTAGGGAGTGAACGGTTGGTTAGGGATACGTTTGGCCATAAATGGAATTCGCATCAAAACGGCCGCTTTGGAACCCAACCAACCAGTCTACTCTTTGTGAATCAGGGAAAACAGCGTTTTTCGATCAACGCGCAGAAAGAACCATTTGAGTGAACCACTCACCCCGGTTTCCAATGGGGCGTCTGTACGTGTGTACCACTGCATGCGCTTACGAACTCACGCTCCCGACCGATCTGGCACGTCCGAACACTCACCTATCACACCGCCGCTCCGGGCACGCAGTGCGAATCGCGAACCCGGTCTCCAATGGGATGTGTGTACGTGTGTGCCACTGCATGCGTTTACGAACTCACGCTCCCGACCGATCTGGCACGTCCGGGCCGGAAAAGGGGAATAGAATGCGGGATGTCAAAATCTTGCTGAGTCGTGGTGGTTCTGTTTATCCCGTTCTTGTTCCACGAGCGAGTGGTCGATGTGGGGCGTGCAGGCAAGCATCTAGCAATTGAAGCCAGGCATCATACGGGCAGAAGCGAGGCGGGCATGACACTTCTTTTTTGCCCGCCATTCACGTGGGATGGAACCTCGGGCCACATACGATTGGAAAGCCGTTTGGCGCTGCGGCACTGCGTGATCCGTGCGGCGGCTAGTTGGTAACGTCAACTGCTCGGCCAAGCGTCTTGCGATGGGGACCGCGTCCGATCATGCAGTGGCACCTGCCGCATTGTCGCCGACGTTTCGGCAACTCTTTGATATGATTGCAGATGCGTCTAGTAAGTGCGCAAAGGCAAAGGCCGCCGGAGGTTCGTCCGGCGACCTTTGTCAACTCATGGGTGGATGAGGGGATTTGAACCCCCGACCCCTGGAACCACAATCCAGTGCTCTAACCAACTGAGCTACATCCACCATAGGCGTGAAGTCCCCAAGTTTAGTCCGGCTTGCGAGAATGGTCAACGGACCCGCGTCCAGTAAGTGTTATGGCCTCCTGGTGGGGGGAACGGAATGGTGGTCCGGCTTGGTTCGGTACGCGGGACCGACGGCGAAATTGCTGGCGAGCGGTGCGTCACGGCACGGAGTGCTGTGTACATTCATTTCATTTCACGGCACGGAGTGCCGTGGCACACTAGAAAGGAAACTTCTCGTCCAAGGGTGATTCGGACAGTTCGACTAGGAACGTCGCGATCCGCTCTACCAACAAGTCCATCATGCGTTGTCCCTTCTCGGCCGTGGCGTCGTGGGGATAGCCAGCACCGGCATTGGTGGTTAGTAAATGCCAGGGGCGCGTGATTCCCACCCAGCCCTCTTGCAACGCTTTGAAGCGGGGCGTTGCGGGCGTGCCAGCATCCGCTGCCAGTGAGCCATCGGGCTTGCGATTGATCAGCTCGGGCAAGAACGCCATGGCGAACGACGTTTCCATCTCGCCCGCATGATCGTCCGGATGATCGAAGATATTCGCGAACTCGTCGGAAAAAACCTTGTACCAGTTGCAGACGAACAGCTGTGCCGAAGTCGAGCCACTCAGCTCGCGCAAGATCGTCTTGATCTCGTTCCCACCATGGCTGTTCAACAGCAGGATTTTGCGAATACCGCTACGCACCAGCGACTCGATCAGGTCCATCGCCACCATGTTGAGCGTCGACGGATTCAAGTTCATCGCCAATGGCAATTGGAACATATTGGTTTGCGTGCCGTAGGGGATCGTGGGCAATAGCACCACGTTCGCGCCGCGCTCGTAAGCAGCACCGCAAATCTTCTCGCCGACGATCGTTCCCTCAAACATGTCCATTCCGTAGGGCAAGTGCAAGTTATGCGGCTCGGTCGCACCGAACGGCAGTACCGCTACTTCGTAATTGTGCTGCTTCGTGTGCTCGTAATTCGTTTCAGCTAATACCCACGGACGCATGTGTTGTCTCCGACATGAAATGGCTGACGCAGCTTGGCTTGTTGCCAATGAAATTGCCCATGTAATATGGTCACGGCAACGGGGCTATTGTAACGGGGCTATTGTAACGGGGCCGCCGTAACGGGACTATTGTAACGAGTACGGAAGGGTTGCGCAAGCGATCGAAAAACACCAGTAGAACGGACCGCAGTCCGTTTTGGGAGCCTTGTGGCATCGGCGCAGCGGTTGGAGGCGGTCGAGTTCAGCGGAGGTTCTGTTCGTAACGCGGAGAGACCGTGTCACGTTACTTCAGCTTAGGGAGCCGTTTGCGCAATTGTTTGATGCCGGCCGGTGTGACGCTCGTTGCTTGCACATCCAGCTGTTCCAGTTCGCGCAGTGACGTGAGCGCCGAGAGGCCTTGATCAGTCACTCGCGTTCCGGTCAGCCACAGTATCTGCAAGTGGACTAGTCGCGACAATTTGGATAACCCCTGATCGGTAACCGCCGTGTGCGACAGGTCGAGTTCTTGAAGCTGCTGAAATCGGGCAACTGTATCGAGTGCCGCGTCGGTAATCGCCGTCTTTTCCACATTCAGTTGATCGATGTGGCGAGCGTCGGCGAAGCACGCGATCCCGGCATCGGTGGCTGCGGTGAAGGACAAGTCGAGCCAACGTAATTCGGAGCAACTCGGCACGCGCGCCAACCCGGAGTCGGTCACGTCGGTATGCGCCAGGCACAATCTCTGCGCGCCGGGATCGACAAATACCAGGTCGGCATCGGTTACGTTTAGAAACTGCTGGTAACCTTGGTCCAGAATCGCATACGGTTGGCCGATCTGCACTTGCAGCGTCGAGCGCTGTCCCACGCCTCGGTAGACCGTCTTGATGTAATCGACAAACGGACGCATCCATTGGCCCGCATTGCCGTGCAACAGGAATTGAGTCAGGCCGGCTGATTGGCTATACAGCTTGCGGATGTCCTTATCTGTTTGCATCTGCTTGCGCCCATAACTCACCAGCTGCTCCAAGGGGACGTAGTATCCTTGGCTGAGCTTACGAAACCGAGCGAATTGCAATCGATCCGCGTCGCTGCCGCCGGTTGTGGCATACCGGTCGTGGTCCACCAGCGATTCCATATACAATGCCACACCCTCCACGACCCAGAAATTGGCCCGCTCGCCGACCAGCGGTGCCACCATCCCGCTTTCCTGAAAGAATTGGTGAGTCGACTCGTGTACCCATGTCGTGCGCGCAGCGTCGTCACCGGCATAGAAGAAGGCTGTCTTGTTGTGCTGCGAATAATACCCAACACTCATCCCAATCCGCGGCTCCGAACGCCCCAGTTGTTCGACGTACTCGTCACGATCGCTGAACAACACGACGGAAAAAACACGGTCGGGCCCGAGCGAAACGTTTTCCCCGCGAAACCGCGCCGCCAACCGCCCGGGAACACTCCAGTATGGATAGAACAACTGTTGCCAGACGGCATACACACGCTCAAGATAATTGGCGACCTGTTGCCCATCGCGCGCGCTGGCGTCGGTTGTCAATTTGAAGTGCTCGCTGTCGATTTGCCAGTACTGGTTACTGGCCCAGCCGAATTGCGGATGAGCTCGTCGGTTGCGGCGCCGGGATGGCCGCCGCGCCGAACGACGCCAACCCCGCTCACTCTTCGAGTACCCGAGTGCGTGGCGTGCTTGCGCGTGGTCGGGATCTTCGTGCAGCACTTCATGCACAAGCCGATAAGCCGCTCCTTCGTCGCCAGCTTGCAATTGTTGGCGCGCCAGCGCAAACAACCGTTCGGCTTGGTCCTTGCGCAGTTGCAGAAACTTGGCATGCCACAGTTTGACCAAACGCGTCGCGTCACCGGCTGGTTTGGTCGAATCGGCCGTCGGTGGCAGGAACAGGTAGTACCGCTGCGGGTCGCGAGGCGCGCACCACGCGCGGGAGATTTTTTCTTGGACCGGTAAGTCCAGTTTGTGGCATTTGCCAGCTAGTGTTTCCAGCGCGGCTTGAAACGTACGGTCCGCTTCGGTCCGGTTGGCTGCATCCGAGAGTGGCGAAGCGGATGCTTGTGAGAGCAATCCAAGAAAAACCGAAAACGCCGCGAGCAGCGCGCACCGAGTTAGTGTCCAGCGAAACGACGCTGAGCCGAGCGCGCTGACTGTGTGCCGAGGCAATTCGCGTTTACGGTCCCTTGGCAAGTGCTTCGTCTCCCTGCTTCGTCTCCCACAGTGCCTCTGGCACTCGTCACCCAATTCCAAGATCGATCCGAGTTGCGCCAACTAATACCCCAGTGTAACACGCCCGCGACGGTGACGCAGTGCGATTGTGTCGCGTAACCTCAGGAGTGGCCCTTCGGTCTTGTGCGGTAGACGCATGCTGCACGCAGATTCACGCGGGCGCGACCGGTCAGCAGCCCAAGGCACGGCCATGCTGGACAGGCGAGAACGCACAGGGGCATGGTTCTTTTTGCCCGTCATCTTCTTTGCCCTTTGCTCCCGTTGCACTCATGGACGACGCGTCTGGTAGTGCTCCTTGGGGGGCAAAGAAAATGATGGGCAAGGGGGGGGGAGTAGCTGGCATCGCGGGTAGCTCACCAGCCGTATTCACCCATGGGACAAGCCCATGGGAGTCACTTGAAAGCGACATTACTTCATTCGGCTAAACTGTTACCCATGTTGTAGCTCACATCCAGGTCGTTATTGGCTTGTTTCCTGCGGCCTTCTGCGGTTCGTTTACTTCGTGAAGTGTGAATTCCCGTGAACGGTCTCCTGAATGGCCACGTCAGAAAGAGCCCCCCCGGAGCACACGAGTGGTGCTCCGGGGGGGCGGGAGTGTTGACGATTGACCGTTCTCAAGCTTGGCCTTCTTCAAAGGCGGCATCAAATGCTCGACCGCTTTGGGCAAAGTTCATGCGCCGTGTGAACTCGCACGCTTCCCGTGCACCGAACTCACGGTCCATGCCCATGTCCTCCCATTCAATCGATAGTGGGCCGTCGTAGCCGATATCGTTCAACGCGCGGATAATCTCTTCAAAGTTGACCGTGCCGCGGCCTGGGCTGCGGAAGTCCCAACCGCGTCGCGCGTCACCAAAGTTAATGTGGCTGGCTAGAATGCTGCTCTTGCCGTTGAGTGTCGTGATGGCGTCCTTCACATGCATATGGTAGATGCGATCGGGGAACGCACGGATGAACTCAACGGAGTCGACGCCTTGCCAATGTAAATGGCTGGGATCGAAATTGAACCCGAATTCTTCGCGGTAATCAAGTGCCTTGAGCGCTCGTTCGGCCGTATAAAGATCAAAGGCAATTTCGGTCGGATGCACTTCTAGCGCGAACTTCACGCCGCATTCGCCAAAGACGTCCAGGATCGGATTGAATCGCTCGGCAAGCAGCTCGAAGCCCGCCTCGATCATCGATTCCGAAACAGGTGGGAATGAGTAGAGCAGATGCCAGATGCTTGAACCGGTGAACCCATTGACCACGCTCACGCCAAATTTCTGGGCCGCCCGTGCCGTGTTCATCAGCTCTTCGGCCGCGCGCTGGTTCACGCTGGCCGGGTCACCGTCGCCCCAGACATAGTCAGGCAAGATCGCTTTGTGACGCTCATCGATGATGTCCAACACGGCTTGGCCGACCAAGTGGTTGCTTATCGCGTGGCACTGCAGGTCTAGGCTCTCCAACGTCTCACGCTTCTGTTGGCAGTAACTATCATCCGCCAGCGCCTTATCGACCTCGAAATGATCGCCCCAGCATGCCAATTCCATTCCGTCGTATCCAAAATCCTTGGCCTTGCGCGCTAGTTCGGCGAACGGCAGGTCGGCCCATTGGCCGGTGAAAAGAGTGACCGGTCGTGACATGATGTGCTCCTTCTGGGGGATATGATTGTTTCGATGCATCTTTCGCGCCATGACGACGCCCGTTCAAGATGCGGCAAAGCTAAGCTTGCCACTGCGTTTTCTGCGGCTGATATCCCGCTTTCGAGGAAACGCAGGTTTGCCCACAGTGCGGAGCGGCGATCAATAAACGGCAATAACGAGACGGATCGCCCCAAATCGCTGCGGACAGGCAACTAGGAGCGATCATTTTGGCGTTCCGAGCAGCGCCACGCAACTACCGGCCCGGCATTATTTGGCTTGGACCCGCGCGAATCTCAATGCGTTCCTCACTCCCTTCGCATGCCAGGCTTGGCTGTGCCGATTACGACGAATGTGCTGCCCGTTGGGTTGGGGGGAAGTGGATCCCCGAATTCCGAGACAACCGTGCTGTCGTGCTATAATTCTTGAGTGCTAGGTCTCGTGGACGCGAGGCCGGCGCGTTGGGGACAGGCGGGGCCTTCATCGGCCGCCAGTGTGAGTGACACTCAGCCGTCTCGACCTGGCTCAGCCCCGGAGCTTGCTACCGACTCTATCGAGGATTCTCACATGTTGATTCGAGCGTTCATGGTCGCCACGGGCTTGTTGTTGGGCGGAGTCACCGTGGGACTTGCGGCAGACGTGTCTGTCTCGCTCGAAGTGGTTACGGAACGCGGGTTTGCGATCGATGGCCCACAACGCTGGCAGCGTTATCTCCAGGACAAGGCATTTGGTCTGAGCTATGTGCGCATTCGATCCGCCCGGTCGAGTGAAGAGCCGAAGATCGTCAATCGGGGCACCGAATCAGCGCCACGCTATCAGGTTACGGCCGTTTTGACCGCCAACGGTCGGCTTGTTCTGCCTGGCCTTGCGGTACGTTACGGCCAACGCAAGGAATTGACCGCCTGGCTCGACAAACTGCGTCGCGGTGGTGATGAAGCGGTAACGGCTCCCACCGGCGTTTTCGGGTTGCGGGGCAAACAACTCGCCGTGTTGCACGATGCCCTGAAGCGTCGCGTCGCGATACCGACCAAGGGCAAGCCGGTGCGTGAGGTGGTGCAGCATATCCAGCGAATGAGCCAAGTGCAAATCGATCTGGATGCCAGTGCCAAAGGTGCCTTGTCGGGCAACAACAAGGTGCTGGACGAATTGGAAGGACTTAGTTGTGGAACGGCGCTGGCCGTCGCCGTGCGGCCCTACGGTTTGTCCGTGACACCGACCGGGCAGGGCACTCGCAGCGTGGGGCTGCGCGTGACCAAGAACGCGAAACCAGAAGACGTCTGGCCGATTGGCCGGCGTGCCAAGAGCGGTGCCGCCGACCTGGCTCCCGAGTTGCTCAAATTTATCAATGTCGAGATCGTTGACCAACCGCTTGATGATACACTCGACACCATCCAACGCCGCTTGAAGATCCCGTTCCTGTACGACCACAATACACTGGCACGCCAGCGGGTCAACCTTCACGACACCGTGAGCTTGCCAATAAAGAAGACGTTCTACAAGGAAATCATTGACCAGCTGCTGTTTCAGAAATTGCTTGTCGCTGACCTTCGCAGCGATGAAGCCGGTGCTCCGTTCCTGTGGATCACCAGTGCCAAGCGGTGAGAGTGACCGAGTCGCTTGTGTTGAGGCACGTCTTCAAAACGCGTTTATTCTCTCGCCCTTCCCAGCGAACTGTCGAGGCGTCGTCCACTGTCGGGCAGCAGATGAGGGCAAAGAACATTACGGGCAGAAAGAGCGCGCGTTTGCACATGTTTGTTCTTTTGCCCGCCATGTTCTTTTGCCCTTCCCAACGAACTGTCGAGGCGTCGTCCACTGTCGGGCAGCAAATGATGGCAAAGAACATTACGGGCAGAAAGAGCGCTGTGATGTCAATATTCTCAAGACTCGCCTCAATACGCGCCGAACTCGTGCGCGGCCTGCAACATGGCGGTCACGTTTTCGGGAGGCACGTTTGCCAGGATGTTGTGCACCTGTTGAAAGACGAACCCGCCACCCGGCTTGAGAATGTCGATCTGCCTGCGTACATGGTCGCGAATCTCTTCGGGTGATCCTTCGGACAGGATGCGATGCGTATCGCACCCGCCGCCCCAAAAGGTCAGGTGCTGGCCAAACGCCTGTTTCAGTTCGCGCGGGTCCATGCCCGCACACGATATCTGAACCGGGTTGATGGCGTCGAGCCCGGCGTCTATCAAATGCTGCAACAGCGGTTGGACGCCCCCGCAGCAATGCAGCATGACCTTCACATCCGCCAGTTCCTTTGCCCGGTTCCACATCCGTGTGTGGCGTGGCTTGAAGAACTCTTCGTACATCGCGGTCGACATTTGTGGACCGTTTTGCATGCCGAGATCATCGCCAAACAAGATGACATCGATATCGTCACCGACTAGTTTCAGGTATTTTTCAAGACTGGCCAAGTGCAGTTCGACCAGGCGGTCCAGGAACTCGTGGGCGCGCTTGGAGTCTCCGGCCAACAGCATCAGAAAGTTGTCGATTCGGTAGAGGAACTGACCCACTTCCAGCAGATTCCCGCCGAACAGTCCGATCACCGCGCGGTCGGTGCGAGCGCGCAGCTTGCGCGCTCCTTCGGCAAACAGGCGATCACCTTCGGGGCCGGCGACCAATGGTCCTGGCGGTGACTTGATCGCAACCCAAATCGTCTCTTCAAGTGCTTCGGGTAACCGGCCAAAGTCATCATTATCCATGTAAGGCCAGTAACACTGCTCGAAGTAGATCGCACCGTCCGGCATGCGCCCGACGACCACACCTTCATGGTTCCTCAGAATCCACTCGCCCTCGATCCGCTCGGGCGTCGCCCAGGCCGGCATCTGGCATGGTGACCCGTCAGGCAGCGTCCAGTCGCTCCAGTCATTGTCATCCAATGCGAATCCGCGCCCGAGTTCAATCGTGTCGATATGAAACAGGTCGAGCACGTCGTCGTCGATGACCGCCAGTTGTTGGACTGGGTCGTAGACCCGAATCGGTCGTTCTTCAAGTCCGAGGTGTCGTCGCAGTTTGGCATAGGCGATTGCGGCGATCCCCGACGATCGATGGCCACCGAAATCGATCGGCACTCGATCGGCTTCCTGGTGATTGAGTGCGGCCAATACGCGTTCGCGTGGTTTCATGGTGTGTGGTCCGGATCAGAGAAGAATTGTTTCGAGTGATGCCGTTGTCCCGGTGTGAGCCACAACTGGTAGGCTACCCAACGTGTCCATTCGCGATTCCATTTCTTCGATGCGTTTTCCGTCGTCTCACGACTGCAGGAATCAGGAGCAGCGTGTATTGGCCCATTCACGGTCCTCCGCTCGTTTCCGCTCGCAATGTGACGATACCGAGCGGCGGCATGGCGATAGGGCCCTTGATGGCGCGGCCTCGTTCCTCGCGTGGACTGCTGAGCGTCACGTGCTTGAGGGCCGGGTCCGCCCAATCGATCTTGGCTGAGGTCGGTTGATCGCCGGCGTTGAAAAGTCGCACGATCAGCGCCCGACGATCGGCGCTCGGTTTGAGCGAAGTAACCAATACGCCTTCTCCTGTGACGTTCAGGCGGCTGGTCAGCACCGGTGTGCGGGGGTCGGCTGGCCGCACTAGCAGCGGCTGGCTGTGCCCGATTGCAAACCGAGCGGCTGCGGCCTGGTTGAACTTGCGGTGTGGCATAATTGAGTAGCGGAACAGGGTAGCGCCCTCCTGCGAGGCTTTGTAGTTGGTCTCCCAGTAGTTGTTCATGACGTACGAGTAGAGTGTTTGCGTTGGCTCGAGGTGCTTGATCCACGACTCGCTGGTCAATGGCGAGTCCACATCGACGTGGATTCCCCCGACTTCGATCAGCGGCGCGTCGCGTGTGGACCAGGTGACACCGAAATCGTTGTTGGAAACATCGACCCATCGACCGACCGTGAGGTAATTCTTGCATGCGCCGGGCAATTGATCCAATTCGGGGACGACGACCGCCCACGGCGTGTTGACGCGCATCACACCATTGGGCACTTGGAACGGGAAACCGAAATGAACCGATTCCTTTTTGAGCACTTTTTCCTTAACGACGATGTTGAAGATGTCGAGCCGGTCGATGCCGTCAATCACGCGCACGATTGTGATTAGCTGCCGCAGTCCGGGGGCTTGGGCGCGGATCGCCAGCGAAGCGGCGACGCCACGTTCTTCCAGCACTTCAATCTCGGTAACGCGGCTCGAACCGGGGACTGTCGCGTGGCGGCCCGACACATAGTTGTAGCGGTTCAGGCCGAGTGGCGTTTGGTCGGCAACCAGGTCGGTTTCCAAGCCGGCCAATCGCAGGCTGGAAATCGCACCGGTGTCTGGATCAATTTCAACGCGAATGGTCTTCGTGCTCAGCACGGTGCGTTCCGCGCGAGCTCCACCCGCTGTGTCGGGCTGGCCGGGCACGAGCAAGTAGCGTTTGGCCGCGAAGGGGGGAACGTCTTTGGCCAAGAACGCCAATTGTCCGCGCGGCGTGCGCGTTGACGCGACGACGTTACCACTCAAGTCCTTGACGATATACCCTGCCAGCTCGCGCGAGGTGTCCAACCGCACCAAATCGGTACGTGACCAGGAATTCGTGTTCCAGACATCAAGGGTATCAATCTTGTTCTCGTCAGCGCTGGTGTTTGACGCGCTATTTTTCGGCAGTGCTTGTGCCAGTAGTTGCTTCGATTGGCGCCGCGCGTCGAGCGCAAATGCTTGTTTGATTTTCCACTGGTCGACCGTCAGCGGGCTGTCGGGTTGCGTGATACTGCAATGTGCGCCCCAGGTATGTTCGTCGTAGAGCAGGGCATTGCGCCAGGCGGCATAGAACTCCTCGACCGGGTATTCTTTGGGGGCGCGCATGGCCCAGAGTGCCTCGGCTTGCACCAGCCGTTCCGAAGCGCCACGCGTCATCGCCGTTTCTTGAGCCGATGAGGCGGCACCATCTTCCCAATAGGGAGTGAAATCGCCGCGTGCCTCGGGTAGCTGTTCCCCATAGCGATCTTCAAACGCATGCATCAGGCTGCTGGTTGTGGAAATCACCATGCGCGGCCATTCGTACTTTTCGTTCCATGCCTTGACGAACTCGCTGAGCTGTTGATCGGGAGGCCCGTTGTCGCCGCCGATGCTGTAGCGAATCTGGACCATGTCGTAAGGGTATTTCTTCTCCGTTAACTCGTCCAAGTACTCGAAAAACGGTTCCGCCGGACTATCCACCGTCAACGTGCCGACGCGGCTGCCATGGAACCACGAATAGGCCTTGCCCGCCATCCAGCAGAGCAATCGCTCGTCGCCCGAGGGCGAAACCCAATAGAACGGTCGATCTCCCCACTGTTCCAGCGTCGAGCCGATGCGATGGACATGATTGGGGCCGATCGAAAGGTACTTGATCCCACTTTGAACCAGCGCCGGTACGGTTCCCCAAGTGTAACCTGGCACATCGCTGATCATCGCCGCGTCGATCCTCAAGTCGTAATGCCGAGAAATACGGCGCGCGCAGCTGGTCAACCGCATCAGTTCCTCAGGGCGGCAGAGGGCCGTCAGTTCGTTGCCGTACAGGCCGTCCAGATGGATCACTCCGTCACCGACCGCTCGTAGGAATTCCGATCGCTGTTGGTCGGAGGCTTGTTCGAGGTAGCTGTCGACTGCCCAGAGTACTTCCGTGTTCCATTTGAAACGCGATTCTGGAGGGTAGTCGGCGGTCTTGCGCGCGATTTCGATCGCCTGCTGCAAGTACTTCCATTGCTTCTGTTCCACCTCGGTTTGTACGTGCGTATAGCCAATGTCGACGTGCGAGTGGGGCAGGAAATGCAGCTCCCAGTGCCGCACGGGCGGTACTAAAACCTGTTGTTGCAGGACGGTTGCGCCCGACATTTCGATCGAAACGGCCAGCTCCTGAGGTTGCCCAACGGCTTGGAGCGAGACCTCGACGGTCTGTGGGCCGAATTGCAGCAGGAGCGGAATGGGGGCAAGTTCGCCAACTCTCAGCACCACCTCTGCGGGCTCGGCATAAACATGTTGAATGTGCACGACTGCTGGCCGTCGCGCCGCGTCGCCGCCGCGCCGCAAGGCTTGGGCTGGTTGCACCGTAACCTGGTCACGGCCGATCGAGAGTTCCATTGCTTGGGGTGTGTAGAAGCGAATAGCCCGCCCGCCCAGACAGCGATGCCCCTGAGCGTTCATCTGCGTGACTTTCCAGCGGACAAAGCGGGCCTTGTGAGCCGAGGCGAACAGGGCCGTCGTCCGCCCGCCCGACACATTGACGTGCTTGACCGTTTCACGCGCGATTACCGCCGTGAAGTCGGGGTCGTCGCTGAACACCAGTTCCGCTTCGGCGACCGTCGCAACGTCGCGGCGATCGATGTGCTGAAACCCCTGAATGGCCACCGGTCGCCCCAAGTCGAAATCGACGAAGGTGTCGGTTCCTTGACTGTTCGATGCATATTCGCTCTTCACGCGGTCATCAATTAGATTTTCCGTAGCGTAGTTGCTGCCGGGGAACTCTTTGGCGTGGCGGATCACCTTGGGTGCTGGCAGCTCGGTCAGCGGCGTGAACGCCATGTCGTCTGCGGAAGCTGCGGCATGACAGGCGAATGCCAAAAGTGACAGGAAACCAAGTGGCAACAGTGCGTAACGTCGCAACATCGATAAAACCCTCAAGAGGATTAGGGGCAGTCGAGAACAACGCTCCTATTTTCACTCGTTACGCCGCCCACTGCAATCGGGCTATTAGTAGCCTGGAAATCTTTCCCAGGCATGGATAAGGTTCTATCGGCGAGAAGCCAAGCTATCGCCAAAACGCCGAAACAAGCGTATTCCGCCACGCATCCCCGGCTTAATCGCTCGGCAATAGAAATTCGCCTGAAGGGGCAACGTTGTTCACGCTCGGGAAACGGCACGGAGTGCCGTACCACACTGCGTCGGGAAAGATTCCCGAGCTACGTGGTCGCTCTCACTAAAGTAGCTCATCCAATTCGCGCACCAATTGATCGAATCGCGCCAATGCGGTTTTCACCGGTTCTGGGCTCTCCATGTCAACGCCGGCGTCGCGCAGCAAGTCGAGCGGGTCTTTCGAGCAACCGGCTTGCAGGAATCCGAGGTAGTCCTTCAATTCGCGCTGCCCGCCACTGAGTACACGCGTGGCGAGCGAGATGGCGGCAGAGAGTCCGGTCGCATATTTGTAGACGTAGAACGCACGGTAGAAATGGGGTATCCGAAGACACTCTAATGAAAGCTGCTCGTCCAAAACGAAATCGGGACCGAAGTACTTTTTGAGCAAACCGTGGTAAGCGTCCTTGAGGGCTTGCACGGTCAGCGGTTCGCCCTGTTCGGCCATCTCGTGCGTGACCTTCTCGAATTCGGCGAACATCGTCTGGCGAACGATCGTGGCACGGATTCCATCGAGTTCTCGATTGATCAAATAGGCGCGTTGCCGATCGTCGCGCGCCGCGGCCAGCATGTGCGTGCTGAGCAACTGTTCGTTGAACGTACTGGCCACTTCCGCCACGAAGATCGTATAGTCGTAATAGAGGAACGGTTGGTGCTTGGCACTGAAATGGGTGTGCATCGAGTGTCCCGCTTCGTGCGCCAGTGTGAAGACATCGTCGAAGACGGATGGTTTGAAGTTCATCAAAATGTACGGATCGCCGTCAAAAGTGCCGCAGCTGAATGCACCACTTTGCTTGCCTCGGTTCGGGAACCGGTCGCACCAGCGGTTTACCAAGCCATCTTCCAGCACGCCGCAATAGTCGCTGCCCAACGGTTCAAGCGACTGGAGCACCAGCTTAACGGCCTGCTTCCAAGTGCGACGCGTTTCCAGCTCGCTGAGAATCGGCACATAAGTGTCGTATTGGTGGAGCTCCTTCAGACGCATCTTGCGGCGACGCACGTCGAGGTAATGGTGCACGGCCGGCAGAGAGTCGTTCACCGCGTCAATCAAGTTCTCGTAAACCGTATGCGGAACGTTGTCGGGGAACAGCGCGGCATCGAGTGAGCTGGCGTAATTGCGCGCACGTGCGTAGTAGACGTCGGTGAGGATGGAGCCGCTGAGTGTCGCGGCCAACGTATTCTCGTGTGCGGCAAACTGCTCGTAATACTGGTGGAAAGCTGTCTTGCGAACGCTCCGTTTGGGTGCATTCAAGAACTGTAGAAAAGTCGCGTTGCTCAGCTCGACCCTCTCGCCCTTTTCGTTCGTCACGGCACCGAATTTCATGTCCGAATCGTGCAGTTGCCGGAACGCACGGTTGGCAGATTGGGCCATCTCGCCTTGCATCGCCAGCAGCTCTTCTTCGCGTTTGCTGAGCGTGTGCTTTTTGAAACGGATCAGTCGCTCGAGCAAGAGACGGTACGGCCGCACGACGCTGGCGTCCATCAGCGGTTGTAACTTGCTCTTGGGCAACGACAGCAACTCGGGACGAATGAAACTGGCCGCTTCGGCGGCGCGCGTCGCCACGTTCTCGAAGCGTCCCATCATGCGCTGGTACTGGCTGTTGCTTTGATCCTCCGCTGTTTTGAGAAATGCGTAGACTCCAAGTCGCTCGCCCAGCCGGTCAAGTTGGCTGTCGAATTTCAAACAGGCGGCCAGTTGCTTCGGGTCGCCAAGCACGCCCCGAAACTTGTCGTAGTTCTTGACTTGACGCTCGTAACGCTTGAACGCCTTCTCCCAGGCCGTGTCGTCGGCAAATAGGCTGGCCAGATCCCAGGTGTCTTCCGTCTTGACTTGCCCACGCGCGGGGAGTTGCTTTGTTTTTTTCATTCAGTCCGTCTAACGTGGCAGAGTGTGGTTTATTGTGGCAAAGTGATTCAAAGATGAGCTGGACAACGCCACTTAGGACGCCCAGGGCGGTTGATCAATGCCGAATGACGAAATACCCAATGACCAAGAAAGGCCGAAATCCGAAGCCCAAGGCGAAGCGAAGAAGCCGGTTGAATCAATAACGCAGCACACCGGCACCCCAGGTCAAGCCGGCGCCGAATCCCATTACCAATACATGGTCGCCACGATTCAATCGGCCTGCTGCCGCTGCTTCGTCCAGTACCAGTGGGATGCTCGCGGCAGTGGTGTTGCCGTAGCGATCGAGGTTTACCAGTACCTTGTCACGATCAACGCCCAACCCCTCGACCGCCGAATCGATGATGCGAAGATTCGCCTGGTGCATGACTACCAGGTCCAGGTCGTCCATGGTCAGTTCGGCATGCCGGACGACGTCGTTGGCAATGTCGTTGACCATGCGTACCGCCCACTTGAATACGGCGCGGCCGTCCATGCGCAAATACTGTTGACCTTGTTCCAGGCCGGCGGCCGTCAATGGAGCGCGCGAACCGCCGCCAGGGATCGATAGCAGCTCACCAAAATCACCTTCCGAACCGAGCGCATATGAGAGGAACCCTTGATCGTCGCTCCCCGTCCCTAGCAGCACCGCGCCGGCACCGTCGCCGAAGAGCGGGTAAGTCTTCTTGTCGGCGGGATTGATGATGCGCGACATGATGTCACTGCCGATCACCAGGACGCGACGACTGCATCCGGTGCCGACAAACTGCATGCCGGTGGCCAGTGCATAAACGAAGCCCGAACAGGCGGCGTTGATGTCCATCGCCGGAGCAATCGCTTCGAGTCGGCGCTGTACGGTGCAGGCGACGGACGGTGTTAACGTGTCAGGGGTCATCGTCGCGACCAGAATCAGATCGACATCGCCACTTGCGACACCCGCATTGTCCAAGCAACGGACAGCAGCTTTGTACGCCAAGTCGCTTGTTGCCTCGTCGGGCGCCGCGCGCCGGCGTTGCCGTATCCCGGTGCGCTGGATGATCCAGTCGGCGTCGCAGCCCAATTGGGTCAAGTCTTCGTTGTTGACGATCGTCGCCGGCAAGTAGGCGCCCGTCCCCAGGATTTGGACGCCCATCAGTGTCGCCAGCGGACCCCGGCCCGAGGAACTACATACGGTATTGGTCGATGATGCTACCGTATCAGCTCGACACGAAACGCAGTCCGTCGTCGTCGTGGCTGATGAAGCTTGCTCAGAATAGCCGGATGCCATAATCACTCCAGGCGCGCCTGCCCCAAAAAAGAATTTCAAACCGCTCTCGACCTCAGTGTGTGCTCGTCGCTATCGGTGCATAGCGAATGCTCCAGTGCGGGACTCGCTCGGCGGGTCGGCACTGTGGTTCACGCATTGCAAAACCAGAATGTTGCCAACCAAATGCCAGTCAAACTAATCACTATAGCAAAATAACCGTGAAATCACAGGGCGGCAGGGTTAGGGCAAGCCCAGCGGTGGGTCGTTCCGCAGCCATTTCGATCGTGGGTCGGCGTCACGGTTCTTGTTTCAAGCTGCACGCGCGCTGCGCTCGAAACACGGGTAGAACGTTGCCCAGTCGCAACGCAATCCACCAAGCGCTATTCTTTGCCCATCATCATCTTTGCCGTTTTGCCGTCGCGCTCATGGCCCGTGTCCGGGTTGTCCTTCTGTTGGGGCAAGGAAAATGGCGGGCAAGAAAAAAATGGGGTGCCAAAGTGAGGTTAACTAGTGGCGTTGTTTAGCCCCGTACGGAATTTTAAGAAAAAGGTTTTTCTTTTCCCGGCAGCTCGGTATCGAGCTGCTAAGAGGTACTCGTGTAGTCTTCGATTAGGTTTCGTTATTGATGTAGCATCAAGGACTTACGTGAAACATCGAACCTTTGTGATAGGTTTCACGTAGAGGTACATGGGGTTCAGGAAAAGCGGACCAATCACCCCCGCGTAGGGGTGTACGAGCCCTGTTCGAGCGAATACATTGACGGTTACATCTGCGGCACGCCGGTCAAGCGTAGATTGGCCACCCACCGCCTGCCTCCACAATTTCTTTTCAAACCGAATTGCATGCCATGTGCCTTCTGGCTATCCAGTATCGACTTGTACCAGAGTCCCCCGTTCTGGTGGCAGCCAACCGTGAAGAATACTATGATCGGCCGAGCCAGCCACCTTCCATCCAGTCCGGCAAACCCCGCGTGCTTTGCGGCATTGACCAGCAGGCAGGCGGCACGTGGCTGGGCGTGAATCAGCATGGACTGTTTGTTGCGGCGTGCAACCGCATTCGTCTCATGCCTCCGCTGGCGCCCCGGTCGCGCGGCTCGCTTTGTCGCGAACTATTGCGTGCGGGTTCGGCTCGGCAGGCGGTTGACATGGCCATGGAGGAGCTTGCGACGGGCCGCTATGACGGCGTGAACTATGTGATCGCTGACAGCGAGAGTGGTTGGGTCGTGCACGGCTGTGACGACGCTGAAGTGGTCGAGTTGAATGAAGGATTGAGCATTGTATCCAATGGTGACGTGAACGATCCGCG
This sequence comes from Planctomycetota bacterium, assembly GCA_024277285.1. Next base: position 12,737 of record JAJRVM010000106.1, on the reverse strand, counting down.
AGACGAGCGAGTGCGGATGTGTCAGCGATTGTTGACGCTGCAGACGCTTGATTCACCGGTCAAGTTTCTGGCGGTTGCGAGCAAGGTGTTTGCGCGTGCTCCGTCGCCTCCCGGTCGTCCCAGCATGGTGGTCCGCAACAAGAGTCGTGGTACTGTTAGTTCGACGCTCATTTCGTTGGGAACCAAGCCGCGGGACGCAATTTTCCAATTCGCCGTTGGTGCGCCCGATCGCAATAAATTCGAGGACTACTCGCCCTTACTGCGCGACATTTTGAGTCGCGGTTTGCGTGAAGCACGCGCCAAGGTTAACGCGTAGTCAACGTACGCGTAGTCAAAATAGCCCCATCACCAACAGCCTAATCACCAACAGCCCAGGCAAACGCCTGGGCTGTTTTTGTTTCGAGTTGGCGCGTATTGCGTTCTCAGGCGGCGGGAGTCAACTTGTAGAGTTTGGCATTCCCCTGTTTGCCCACCTGGATCGCACCGCCCGTTTTGCGCATGCAATAGGCGATCCGGCTGGCGATCCACCGCTTGATCTTCAGTTGTTGAGCCAGGTGGCCGGTGTGGAATGGTTCGGGCAGTTGACTCGGGAGTAGCTGGCACAGGTCGGCGGCGGTCTGGAACCGGTAGGTTTCCTGGACTTCGACCAGTTTCAAGTCGTCGACCTGAAAGTCATTGTCGCGCCGCCAGCGGCGTCGGCCATGGCCGGGGAACCGGCGTTCTTCCACCTGCACCAGGACGACTTCCAGGGTCAAGTTGGAGTGCGGGAAGACACGCGTGAAATAGATGAGTTCGTCGAACAGATCGAGTGGAGTGCCCCGTTTCGGGCTCCACCGCTCGGACACAATCCCACCGCCCGAGCGTCGCAGTTTGATGATGCGTTTTCGAGCCACGATCGGCTTGACGACTAGCACTTGGTGATCTTCCACGAGGCAGGCGATTTTGTCGCGGATCGCCGCCAAGGATCCATGTTGGATTTCGACCAGCGCGTCAGGATTAACAACATCAATCCGGTAGTCACCTAGCGTGACTTCCTGTTGAGCGCCCTTTTGAGCGTACCGATCCTTGAGTTGTCGATGTAATGAAGTTTCCATACTTCCGCAACGGTATCCGTATCGCGTTTAGCCCAATACACTCCTCCACGCGGGGATCAACCCGGTTCGATCCCCAAGTCGCGGATGGTAAAGAGGGTGCGCAACGGGTAGCCACGTTGTTCAAACGCTTCGCGACCTCCTTCGAGTCGATCGACGATCGCAATGACTTCTTGCACTTTCAGCCCGAACGCTTCGACGCGTTCAATGGCTTTGAGCGAGCTGCCACCGGTGGTCACCACGTCCTCGACGATGACCACGTTCTGGCCTTCGTGGACCGGTCCTTCGACATCACGACCACGGCCGTGTGCCTTGGCTTCCTTGCGTACAATGAAGCCGTTGAGCGAGATGTCACGTTGGCCGGCGAGCGTAATAATGGCGGCCGTAATGGGATCGGCGCCGATCGCCATGCCACCAACGGCGTCGGGCAATTTTGGGCCGATCAGCTCAAGAATCCCCTCGGCAATCAAGTTTGCACCGCGGCTGTCGAGCGTAACCTGGCGGCAATCGAGGTAGAAAGAGGCTTCTTTCCCAGACGCCAGAATGAACTTGCCCGTTTTCAGTGCTTTCGCGCGGATCAACGCAATCAGGGCATCACGGTCGTACACAGGTCTAATTCCCTCCAGCAATGTTACACCATCAAAATCGGCAACTCGCATTGGCACGGTGCGCAGAAACGCTCGCAAGAACTCCTGACGCGCGCTTCGCTCGCCAACCCCAAGCTGCGCGGCTCGGGCGGCGAGTAAGCCGTCCCGGGTGACCGAAGTTGCTCAAGGAAGTGCTGCGCCCGCGCGGCGCGCGGCGGATGCAGTAAGACTCGAAAACGGTTCTGTTCAGCGAAGGATACGGATCTTTGAGCCGACCGACAAGATGCTGTAGACATCATGGGCATCGTGCGGACTTAGGCTGATACAGCCACGTCGCGCGTCAGCCCCTCCCTTGGGGCTGCCGTGGATGCAAACCTCACGTCCCAGGTCTAACCATACGCCGCCGAACGGGTTCGCCGGATTCGTGGCCGGGATCGTGCGGCCATCCATCGAGAAATAGGTCTTGTCAGACCGCTTGTCACGCACCTGGAAGTCGCCTTCCAAGGGGGGCGGGTCGGCACCCAGGGTGATGGGGAAACGGCCAGCATACAGCTGGTCCAGAAATACGGTCAGCTCGTGAGTCTTCAGGTCGACTTCGGCGCGGAACGGTCCCGGCACAACCTTCAGCTGGCTGCCCGGCAGCAGCACGCTGGGGTTCTCGATACCGTTGATCTTCTGCAGCAACTGATAAGGCACATCGTATTTCTTGGCGATTTCCATCAAGGTCTCACTACGTCCCACCTTGTAAGGTTGCACCACGAGATTCTCGCGCGAGTAGATTACTCGCCCGGCCAGCGGGTCAAGTAGATCGATCAGTTCGCGCTGTTGCTCGGCCGTCAGGTCGGGACTTTTGTAGAAGATGGATAACTTGGCCAAGGCCACATGGTATTTTCCTTGGGCGATCAACGATCGCGCCACCTTTAGATCAGCCTGGTAGGCACGCGCGCCGAGCTGGTGAGCCGGCGTGTGCGAGGGAGTCGATTGGCCTGCGATCGGTTCGTTGACGTACGGATTGTTTTGCACCAGCGGCGCGCCTGCTGCCGCTGCGATCGACCCACCGCTGGCCATCGTATTGGCCGCAGGCGGTATGGGAGGAGCCGAGCCTGGCGTCGGATGAGAGCTGGGCGAATTTGGCGCAGCATGCGATTCCCCAGCGGCATGGCTATGGGCGGCCGCGGCTGCGATGCCAGATCCCCTTGGGGGTTGCGCTGCATTTGGCGCCGAGGATTTTGGAAACGATGAATCTGGCAGCGATGGCGTTGGAAATGCGGAGTTTGGCGGTGGACTGCCATTGGGCATACCGACCGATGACGCACCACCTGGGGGTGTCGTGCCAGGGATCGCCATCGTCGTATTTCTGGGCGTGCTACCAGTTGGCACGCCGCTGTCGATCGGCTCGAGGTCCGTGGAGAAATCTCCCAGGTCGATGTCCACATCGGCCGTTGCGCTCGAATCGAGACTGGCGACTTCCGGTGGCGCTTCACCGGGCGGCCGGTTCAGCATCTCGTAAACACCGTAAAAGACAACCAACAACAGGACGACAACGACTGCGGTTTTGAGAGTTTGCACTTTCGCCCTCCTTGACGAGAACTCGACCAGACAAGATTGGCTTCATGCCCGCGTGCTGGTCGGTATAATGCCAGCATCGTCTACGATTAAACTTGCTTCGAGTGTTTTGCTCTACTGGTTATTTCACGAACGGCCGTGCCGAATAGGATGCTTTCAGTATTATGTCTGACGACTCATGGGGTGAATCGACCGACGACTTGGACGACTACGAGTACCCGGACTCAGACCCTCAAGATGAGGATAGTTCGGACACGATTGTCTGCCCTGAATGTGGTGCGGATGTATACGAAGATGCTGAGCAATGTCCCGTTTGTGGCGAGTACCTGATAATGGATACTCGCCCCTGGTCGGGTAAGCCAATCTGGTGGATCGCCCTCGGGATTCTCGGCATCATCGCCACGGTTGCCGCACTTGCCTCTGTCTTCTAATGTCTCTGTGCTTCTAACGTCTCTGTGCTTCTAAAGCACCCCGCGACATATAACTATCGCGAGCGGAATCATACGCGAACTGACCAAGTCCAAGAAGATCAATGTCGGCCAATTTGTGCGTTCAATTTCACAATACCTGAAATGGCGTGCTAGCAATCGCCCTAATAGTGTTAAACTGCGCAAAAACGTGATTTGGTACATCGTCAATTTACGGCGGCACTCGACGGTTCGCATTGCGCGCAGTGTGCGACGGTGCGGTGGTTGAGCGGTTGGTAGTGCCGGATCAGTTGGAATGGGAAATCCGTCCGAGCATGCAGTGGCACCATCATTCCGTCCGTGTTCCAACATCGTTCCCTCCAACAAAGCGATAAACCGACGCGCACACGCCAACGCCAAGTTGAGCAGTGCGCAGCGTCAATCGACCCGCCAGCTGGGGAGTTGCGAGACGGTTCACACTGCGTCGCCGATCAGGCGGGGTCATTCGGGGGCGTTTGGGTCTTGAGTCGCGCCCGGATCTTTTCCAGTCGCTGTTGCAGCTCCGCCTCAAAACCGCGTGGGACCGGCTGGTAGTAGACACGGTCAACACCGAGGTAGTCTTGGGTGACGATACCGTCTTCGGCATCGTGAGCATATTGATACCCTTCTCCATGTCCCAGTTCTTCGGCACCTGGATAGTGTGCGTCGCGCAGATGGACTGGGACCGGCAGCAGGCGGTTCTCACGCACATCCCGGCGTGCGGCGCCGATGGCCCGGGTCGCCGCATTTGATTTCGGCGCACAGGCCAGGTAAGTGACGGTCTGGGCCAGGGTGAGTTGGCATTCGGGCAGCCCGACGAATTCGCACGCTTGCATTGCCGCGACGGCCAGCGGCAGGGCTTGTGGGTCGGCATTCCCCACGTCCTCGCTGGCTAATATCACCAAGCGACGGCAGAGGAACCGTACGTCTTCGCCCCCCTCGAGCATGCGGGCCAACCAGTAGAGGGCCGCATCCGGGTCGCTGCCGCGAATGCTCTTGATCATCGCACTGGCCGAATCATAGTGTGCATCGCCGTCCGCATCGTATGCGATGGCTTTGCGTTGCACCGACTGCTGGGCCAGATCGCGCGTGAACTGCAGCGGTCGTGCTTCGCTCGACATGACGCCAATTTCCAAGGCCGAAAGAGCGCGGCGTGCGTCACCGTCGGACACTTCCGCCAAAAACGCCAGGGCGTCGTCCGTTATCCGGACGTCATGACGTCCCAAGCCCCGTTTCTTGTCCTGCAGAGCACGTAACAACAACGATCGAATATCTTCGGCTGACAAAGGCTCGAATTGGAAAACCTGGCTGCGGCTGACCAGTGCGTTGGTCACCGAAAAGAATGGGTTCGAAGTGGTTGCGCCGACCAGTGTGACAATGCCCTCTTCCACGTCGGGCAACAGTGCGTCTTGTTGAGATTTGTTGAAGCGATGAATCTCGTCGATGAAAAGTAGTGTCTTGCCGGCGCCGGTGGCCAGCCGATCGCGTGCCGCCGTGAGGACTTGGCGCAAGTCCTTGACACCGCTCGTTACGGCGCTGAGCTGCTGGAAATCGCTGCAGCTCTCCCGTGCCAGCAGTTGTGCTAGCGTCGTTTTGCCGGTTCCCGGCGGACCGTAGAAGATGACGGAGCCGAGGCGATCGGCTTTGAGCAAGCGCCGCAGTAGTTTGCCAGGCCCGAGGAAATGCTGCTGGCCCACAATCTCGTCAAGCGAAGTGGGGCGCATACGCGCCGCCAAGGGTTGAGCACGCTCGAAGTTCTTTGCTTCCAGGCCATCAAACAGGGATGAATTCACCGTCGCCTCGCTCAATATATGTGGTAGCTCGTTCGCCGACTGCGCATCGAACCTACAGACGGCCCACGGCTTCCTGCCAGGTCTGTTTCCTGCCGAGTCTGCGTTTGATGCACTTTCGCGACGCCCTAGTTTATGCAATCGCCCCACTTAATCTAGGTCCGATGCTCCGATCCGCGTAGAATCCGCGTCGCCAACGCAGATATTCTGCGCTGTCGAGCTCAACCTGGGCATACCATCCGACCCTTCACAAACGAATTATTATGTACCTGCGCATTGTCCCCCTGATTCGAGGCCGCCGCGCGCGGTGGATATTGAGCATCACTGTGCTGTTGCTGGCAACGACCGCGCTGGCGTGGTTTGCGCCCGCGATGGTTGGCAGCCGCCTGTTGTGGCCCCACGCGCTTGCCTACCTGACGCGTGATCTGGACGCGACGGTAACGACCCAGGACGTCACGCTTGAGTGGTTTGAACCGATCGTTCTGCGCGACGTGCGAGTCATCGACAGGGCAGGCCAGAGCGTTGTGTCGATCGGGGCCGTGCGGACCGAGCGGTCTCTGTTCGCGCTGCTGTTGGGCAACGACGATTTTGGCAAGATCACGATTGATCAACCGAAAATCCCATTGCGACTGCGCGCCGATGGTAGCAATCTTGAGGATGCCTTGGCCGCATATTTGGCGCGCAACGAGTCGTCCGGGCGCGCTTCTGGGATCATTGAGATTACTGCGGGTGTGATCGAGATCAGCACTGCCGTTACTCCGCTGGCAAACCCAGTGCGATTCGATGCGATTGCCGCGACCGTCACGCTTGCCAACGGCGCGAACCGTCGGGGCGGTGTTGAATTGCATTCCTGTCGTGCTGCCATGGGCCCCCAAGCAAGTTCGCTTACCGGTGCCGTAACGTGGGTACCGGCAGCGGAAGGAGGGGCCACTTCATCGACGCACTGGTCGGTCACGGCCATGGTCCAGTCGCTCGATCTGTCGCTACTGCAAGGTGTCTTGAAACGCTTTGCGCCATCCGTCGCACTGACGGGTATCGCAGATGGTCAGCTGGAAGCATCTTGGCAGTCGATCGGACGCGGCATGGAGATCGACTTGCAGCAGCTCACGGTGCGGCAATTCCAGCTTGCAGCTCCGGACATCCTCGCCGCCGATCGGTTGGCATTTGACAAGATCGAGGGGCAGGGAATCTGCCGCGCGGTCGGTGACACTTGGCAAATGGAGAACGTCAGAATTACTTGCGATGCAGGCCACGTCGCGTTCGATGGCCAATTGCCTTGGCCAGCCTTGCCCGAGGGCCACACGATGCAGCGTTTGGTGGACCTGGCTAGAACGGCCGATCTAACGGTGGCCGGGCGCGTTAACCTTGCTCGCTTGGCGGCTACGCTGCCGCATTCGCTACGTCTGCGCGACGGCGCCGTCATCGAATCGGGCACGATGACTTTCAAGCTTCACGGACGCAATGAATCGGGCCAGCGGCAATGGAAGGTATGGATCGAGACATCCGAACTGTCGGGACGTCGCGCTGCACAACGATTCTCGTGGAAATCTCCGTTGCAGGTGTCGGTCGACGTGAATCGCGTAGCCAATCGTTGGCAGGTCAAACAATTAGATTGCCAGTCCTCGTTCTTGTCACTTACCGGCAACGCCACGGCCGCGCAGGGTTCATTTACTCTTCAATGTGACTTGCAACAGCTAACCAATCAATTGCAGGAGTTCATCGAGCTTGGTTCGGTGCAGGCGGCCGGCACTCTGTCGGCACGGCTTGCCTGGAAGCAAGGCGACGGTCAGCGTGTGAAGGTCCAAGGGACCGGGTTAGTCGAGAACTTTGATCTTGCCACCCAGGCGATCGGTCGCTGGCGCGAACCGCGGCTGGCAATAACGTTTACGGCCGAGGGCGAATCGGCCGACGGCCAAGTGGCGCGAGTCCACTCGGCGCATCTGGAACTGGCCAGCCGCACGGATCAGCTGGACCTGCAGTTGCTTGAACCGGTCGATTCGCCAGGACTCGACGCTCTGTGGGTCATCGGATGTCAGGCCACGGGGCAATGGAGTAGCTGGTTTGCACGTTTGCGTCCCCTGTTGCCCGCCGGCATTGCCGGCGAGGCGTCTGCGGTCGCTGGCCCCATGGATGCACATCTGACGGCGCGAATCAGCCGGCGCGCGATCGCAATCGAACGGAGCAAACTGACGAGCGAACCGTTCACGTACGATTCGCCAAGTGTGCGGATCCATGAGCGCATGGTTGCACTAGAGTTAGCAGGAAGATGGGACTTCGACGCGTCGCGGCTCAGTTTGACCGAAGCGACGTTTCAGTCCGAAGCGGTCGCGTTTCGCGTTACCGATCTGGGCGTCGATCGTGGTGACCAGGGCATTCGTACTACGGGTGCCATCACCTTCCGTGCTGACATGGATAAGTTTCATTCAACATGGGTGCTGCCCGGTTTGCTGGACTGGAAGCTTGGTGGCTCAGTGCAGGGGCAAGTGTCACTTGCCCAGTTGGATGATGCCACTCAGGCTCGGTGGACGATCGATTTGGTTGGGTTGGAACTGGCGCGTCGGCAACGCCCGGCCGGGCCGCGTGCATTGGGTGCCGCCACGAGTTCGACGCGCGGACGTTCCATGGACGACCGGGCAGCGGGCGGTGTGATTCCCGTAGCTTCCGGCGCGACCTGGACAACCGTGTGGCAGGAACCGACGCTGAAGATCACCGGAACCGGGCAACTTCTCGCCGCAGAGGAAATGATTCGTTTGGAACGATTCGAGTTGGAGTCTGCTGATAAACTGCAGTTGTGGTTTCGTGGCGACTTACGTCAGCCCCACGGTCTGTGCTTCGTCGATTTACATGGCCAGGTGACGTACGATTTGGCCAAATTGCTGCGGCAGTGGGCACCGGGACTGCAAGAACAAGTGCAATGGACGGGGCATGACACGCAGCCGTTTCATCTGCGTGGACCGTTATTTCAGCGTGCGGCCGATCGTTCCCACGCGTCGGCGGACCTTCAGGACGCTGCGCATGCTGCCCAAGGAGTGATCCCGCTGGGACTTGCCGGCGCCAGCGGTGTCAGTTGGCAGTCGGCCGATATCTTTGGTATTTCGATCGGTGCCGGAGAGCTGACGGCAACGTTGAAAGAGGGGACAATCCAAACGGGGACCATCGAATTGCCTGTCAGTGGCGGGGCGTTGCGCATCGAGCCAACCGTTCATTTGAACGTTGCGCCGCCGATGATCTCGCTTGCCTCGGGCCGGGCGTTGACGAACGTCCAAATCACCGCAGGTATGTGTGACCAGTGGTTCAAGTACATCGCGCCGGTTGTTGCCGATGCAACCGAAGCGAAAGGCCAGTTCTCGTTGTCACTTGACCAGGCGACCATTCCACTGGACCAGCCCAAGGCCGCGCGCGCGAAAGGCACACTGCAAGTACATAACGCCAGCGTTGGCCCCGGCCCGCTTGCTCGGCAACTGATTCTGGTTGCCGGCCAGGTCCAGGCCGCACTGCAACTGAAGCTGGGCGACTTGGGCCAGTTGAGCGAGTCGCCATGGATCCAGCTGCCGCAACAGGAAGTGCATTTTCAGGTCGTGGATCAACGTGTCCATCACGATCGACTGCTGTTCAAGGCCGGTAGTGTCATGATCCACACTCGGGGCAGTGTCGGGTTTGACCAGTCGCTGGCGCTGGTCGCACAGGTGCCAATCCAGGATCAATGGATCGCCAGTAACCCGCACCTGGTCGCTTGGCGTGGTCAGACGATTCAGATCCCGATCGGCGGCACGCTTAGCAAACCTCAGTTCGATCGGCGTGCGCTGGAACGTCTGGCGGCTGACATGTTGCGGAAGGCGACCGGCCGCATCATCGAGGATGAAGTGAAAAAAGGGCTCCAACGTTGGCTCGGCCCCGAGCGTTAGCGAGGAGGGCGGCAAACAGGTTGCGCGGCACGTGATCGCTGCGTCAGCTCGGTGGTGACTCCGGGTGCGAGTTCCTCTGGTAGCTGACAAGTCATGCCTCCTGCTGGGGCATGCCCAGCGGAGGGCTTCTGCATTCGCCTCTCGTAGCGGTCCCCCTCCTGAACGTGCCTGCGGAGCGGCCTCGTTTCCGTGAACGGTTACAGCCCATGTTGCGTTGCGGCGATGACTTGGGGCCGGTAGGATGGAGGTCGGTTGGCTGCCGGAGACGCGAAACGTGTTCGTTCGTCACTTCACCACACGGAGTGTGGGCCCACTGGGCGTCACATGTCGAGATCCTGACTCATGAAAATCGTGCTGCTCGGTACCACGGGCTACCATCCAACCGACGCGCGGCAAACCGCTTGCATGATGCTGCCCGAGTGTGGCGTGATCCTGGATGCGGGGACCGCAATGTATCGAGCACGCGACTACATCATTACGCCAACGCTCGATATCTTTCTGACTCACACGCACCTTGACCATGTCGTCGGCCTGACGTTCTTGTTTGATGTGTTGCACGAGAAGGAGGTCGATCGAGTGCGCGTGCATGGCGCGCCGGAGAAGTTGGCAGCTCTGCGGGAGCATCTGTTTAGCGAACAGCTCTTTCCCGCGATGCCGCCGATTCAATGGCAGCCGCTGGTGCCCGGTCCGGTGCAGTTGCCGGGCGAGACGACGCTCAACCATTTTCCGCTCGAACACCCCGGTGGAGCCGTCGGATATCGATTGGACTGGCCCGATCGCTCGATGGCATATGTTACCGACACGACCGCGCGCGAGGATGCTGATTACGTCGACAAGATTCGGGGTGTCAATCTGTTGATTCACGAGTGCTATTTTCCGGACGGCTGGGAAGAGCGTGCGGCGCTGACCGGCCACAGTTGTATTTCGCCGGTGGTGAAGGTGGCTCGCAAGGCCATGGTGGGACGCATGGTGTTGGTGCATATCAACCCGATTGCGGAAAGCGACGACGAACTGGGGCTCGATGCCGCGCGCGCGATCTTTCCGCGCACCGAGATCGGGTACGACCGCATGGAAATTGAAATCTAAACTAGTCACTGCAGGTACGATGGCCACTGCAGGTACGATGGCGGTTCACAACGCGTTGATGATGCGGTGGTAAGACCAGAGCATGATGAGCCAGAAGCCCCACAGGAGCAGTCCGGTGTAGACGGTGACGGCAAGGGTCAACACGACCTTACCCCACGTTGGAAACGCCTTGCTGATCCAGATCAACGGAATGCCGAAAACGGCAAAGACCAGCAGCAGCGAGGCAATGACGGCCCAGGGATTGTCAATGGCTTTGGCCACTCGGTCGCCGAATCGTATCGGTCGATCTTCTTCGGTATCTAAATCCATCGATACGCTTGCCTTATTGGAAAAAAAGGGTCAGGACTGGCCTGCCAAAAAACGTGCTGATCTGTAGTGGTTCTGTTTATCCCGTTCTTGCTCCGCGAGCGAGTGGTCGATGTGGGCAAAAGAGTATTATGGGCAAAAGAAAACACTCAGTCGAGCGGTGTGAAGCGCGCGATCGAGCTGCAAGATGGGGAGTCGCAAAACGGCTCGCACTGCGTGCCCAGCGCGGCGGTGTGGTGGATGAGTGGAGTGGAAGTGCCAGGTCGATCGGGATGGGGAATTCGTTTGCGCATGCAGTGGCACACTCGTCCCATTGGAAAACGAGTTGACGGTTCGCACTGCGTGCCCAGCGCGGCGGTGTGGTGGATGGGTGGAGTGGAAGTGCCTGATCGATCGGGATGGGGAAATCGTTTGCGCATGCAGTGGCACACTCGTCCCATTGACGAAACAACGTCTGCATCCGCAAGAAGCATGCCCGCAACTGCTTGCGGAATCGCCTTTTCGTCATTGGGTACTTCGTCATTCTTGCCTCCTAGTGCCAGGGTTACGGTCCAAAAAAAGCGAATATTCTTGTACGGATCGATGAGGTGAACCGCACCATTAATGACGAAGGCGTTGTCGAGATGCGCTGCACCGTGCACACATCATTTCCCTGAGAGGCGTCTCCCTGAGAGGCGTCGGCCAATCCGGGCTTTCAGTTTTTGCTACTTGCGGGCGAAACCCGCGTTAGGGACGGATCGATGCGACTGACACTCCGCACACTGCTAGCGTATTTGGATGATATCCTGGAACCGGCCGATGCGCGGGACTTGGGCGAGAAGATAGAAGAGAGCGAATTTGCCAGTGGGCTGGTTCATCGGATCCGCAGTGTTACACGCAAGCTACGGCTGGGTGCTCCGAAGCTCTCGGGCAAAGGCATGGGGTTGGATGCGAATACGGTTGCCGAGTATTTAGACAACACGTTGCCTCAGGATCGGGTTCCCGATTTTGAAAAGGTTTGTCTCGAGTCGGATGTGCATTTGGCTGAAGTGGCCTCGTGCCATCAGATCCTGACGTTGGTATTGGGCGAGCCCGCCGATGTCGATCCCGCTTTGCGCGAACGGATTCGGTCGCTGCAGGCACGGATCGACGCGTTGCGCACGGAAGAGGCCGACGATGTGGCCACGCAGGTTGCGTTGCCAGAGGGGGTGAGCGAACGTGCCGGAGGGCCGCCCGTGTTGCCCCGGCCGCCGCAACCTGTCCCGCCAATAACCACGGAAGGACCGCCGGCTGACCACGACGAACAAGTCCGCGGTTCCGATTCACGCGAGTCGGCTCAGGTGCCGGCTGTCGCGCCTGCTGCGACAGTGGCAAAAGGGGCTGGTGCCAGCATTCGGATTCTGCCGCTGGCCATAACGTTGGTTGTGGCTTTTCTTCTGGCGCTTGGAGCACTGATGCTGATGGGGCCGTTGGATGGCAATCACCCCATTCTGGGACGCATGCTCGCGGACGCGTCTTCCTCTGAATCTGCCGCGAAGGGTGGTCAAGGAGTGGGTGGTTCCGGCGGTGGCACATCGAGCGGCACGCCGGTCGCATCGGCCCCGGTTGACGAGGTTGGAGAATCCGGGACGACGAAGCCGGATGCAGCAACACCAGACGCGTCAGCCGATGGCGTGGCGGTGTCAAAGGATCGCGACACCGGCGGCATCGCGCCAAGGGATGCCACGCGGACCACGGAGGGGAGGGCGACCGAAACGCCGCCCACTGCCGACCCACACACGTTTCCCATTCCACCCGGTGGCGATATGAAAACGCCGGCAGCTGCAGCTGCCACTCCGACCACAGGCGAACCGCCTGCCGTCCGCGTGCCGGGCCAAGCGATGGCGGACGGGGACTCCGCTATGAAGTTGGGTACAGGAGACGCTGATACGGGGGATGGCGGCACAGGAGACGCGAAAGTGCCCGAGCCGTTGGCGCGTTG
>JAJRVM010000105.1 GCA_024277285.1 Planctomycetota bacterium | reverse complement strand
CACCAGCTTCCCGCCCGAGACGCGAATGATTCACTGCCCAGCTCGCGGTGTTTTGGGTAATATGCGCGTAAGCCACTACAGTTTCCATAGTTACACGGATATCGGAAACACTCGTGAATAATCCGGGTTAGGCCACACCGGTGCCTTACGGCACCGGCAAAGGCTGTACCGGCCCTGCCGGGCCGAATTCATTTCATGCTTTCTTCCATTGTGACACGCCCCTGGCTCTGGCCCGGAGGGCAGCGCTGGTCATTCGGCTTTCGGCTCGGTTGCCAGCGTCGGTCCGATCGCGTCGGCCGGCGTTGGAACGACCGAACCTGGCGTTACCAGGCCCGCGGTACCCGTCAGATACGGAGCCGCGGCATGCGCGTGGCAAACGCCTGGGTCGTATTGCTGGTACGGCAGCGGTGGCGGCACACAGTACTGGCAGCTCACCGAACACTCATAGTCGTGATACGCCGAAGCACATCCCATCGCACATACAATCGCCAGCATGCCAAGCCACTGGAATAATTTTCTTGCACAGCTCATCCTCAGCTCCCCTCTTGTTCCATAACAGTTGTTCGACGCGGTTACCACTCTCAGCCACCGAGTGGCATCTCGTTCATACCGCCGACAACGCGTTCCAGTTCGGCCATGGTTTGACGCAAGGAAGCCTTGAGCCGATGATAGCTAACTTGGTATCGCAACACTTGCCGCCAGTTATCGATCAGCTGCAGAAAGTCGACTTCGCCAACGTTGTAGGCGCGGCTTGATACTTCCAGAGTCTGCTGTGCTTTCGGCAGAATATCATGCTCGAACAGTTGCACGAGATCGCTTTGGCTTTGTGCCTTTGCGAACAGGTCCATGACCTGTTCGAGCGTCTGATCGCGTAACGAGTCATACTTTCGCGCGGCGGAAACGGCATTCGCTTCGGCCGAGCGTACTGACGCGTCGAGACGTTTGCGATAGACGGGCAGATTGAAGCCAAGATTAACCAGGAAGGCATCCTCGCCGGTCGTCACCGGGCTGACCCCGGAATTACCCACTTCGATCCAAGTAGCACCGACGGTGAAGTCGGGCACATAGTTAAGGCGTGCCAATTCCACTGCCTGTCGTTCGCGCCGCAAAGCGGCTAGTTGCGAGTGCAGTTCAGGCCGCGCGGCCAGTGCTCGCTGCTGCAGCAACTCCAGATCCTTGGGCGCTTCCTGTGGTGGCAGCTCCATCATGGCGCGCAGTTTGGTCTGTGGGGAAATATGTAACACGCGTGCCAACCGAGCCTGACCACTGTCAAGCTGTTGGCGTAATCGAATCAAGGTGTTCTCGATATTCAAGATTTCGAGATCAGCACGCAGCACATCTTGCTGGCTTGTCCTGCCAGCTCGATAGCGAGTGTCGGCCACACTGCGAATCTCACTGAGCAACCGCTGTTCCGCCTCCGTCACGACGATTGCTTGTTGGATGTAATAGAGCTCGTAATAGGCTCGTTTGACATCTTGAATGGTCACCAATTCAACAGTAGCCAAGTCGGCTCGCGCCACGTTGACTTCCGCCTCGGCGACCTCCGCACGTGCGTCCAGTTTGCCACGCCAGGGCAGCTTCTGACTGGCCGAAAGGGCGAGATCTTGTTGTCCAGACGCCGTCTGAACGGGCGATGGGAACAACGTCATCCCAACCGTGGGATCTTGCAGGCTGGCTGCGACAGGGACCAAATACGCCAACGCCTCGATCCGCTTGCGCGCCGCCTGGATATCCGGGTTTTGCTCCAAGGCAAACTGAACATACTCCTCAACCGCATGCGGGCCTTCCAGAGACGTGAACACCGGAGCCTCCGCCTCTACCTCGGGAGCGGCACTGGACCATGATTGGTGTATGGCGTGTTCAACCTGAGCGAACTCAGGATCACGGATTTCGTGGGCCGTTCGGCAACCGGACAAGATGACGGCCGCAGTCAAGAAACAGCAAATCGAATATCGCATGGCCATCCGTGGCCTCCTATTTACCTGTACGTACGGAGCACAACTCCACATGTTTCTTCTCGGCACAATCGACATCGCTGGACTACGCCCAGGAAAGAAAAAAATCGGCAAACTGAAATCGCGCGGTAATCTGTAGCGATTACACAGCAAGTTCGGCCACTTCAGACCGCCCGATCAAAAAACGGGCCCGTCGTATTTGCCGTCGTGGCGAGCCCGAGCGGAGCGCTTACCGTGATCAGCGCTAGTCGGCGTTCGTAAGCGGCCTCCTTCCCGGACGTGCTGTTCATGGCGCCCATTCCATGCACGGAGACGACACGAAAAACCCGGACAACTCAGCGCCACACAAAACACTGAATTGCCCGGGCCCAGCTCCAAGTCGCGCGTCAGGACGCGCGTCTTGACACTCTCACCCACGCCCACACATGACGTTTCCGGTACGCGTCACCTGACGGATTTAGCGAGCCGTCGCCTTCTTCTTGAGCGACGCGACATAGAGCGCGTCAACCATCTTCACGTACTTGTCTGGATTCGCTTCAACCTTCTTGGTGCAAGGAGGGCAACAAACGTAGACAATTCGCCCTTTGACGACAGTCCATTTCGGGTTCTTAGGAAGCTTCTCTTCCATCACCGGACACTGCACCTGCGCCTTGGCGAAATTCGCATGGATCGTCGCCCAATGTTTCGGATCGATCTTGCGTTTGGTGCAACCTTTGCAACAAAGAAAAACCTCTTCCTTGCCAATTTTGACCTTGAGTGGCGTTCCATGCTCGCCAAGTTTATTCCCCGACACCGGACAGATCTGCTGCACGGCGGCCAAGACCTGGTCGCGCTTCGCCGGGCTACCGCTATCATGCTCCGGCCCGTGACCGTACGCGACATGACAAACTGCAACCCCCAACGCCACCACCACAAAACTACTAAACTTCTTCATACCGACTCCTTCTCGATTAAAGACGACAACAAAACGACGATTCAATTCAACACGGACTTGGCCCGCGATAAAAAGTAAGGCTGATGAAACACCGATAAACGCTGACCACGACACGCTCTCCATTGGGCTTGTCCCAATGGTTGGCACGACTGGTCAGCTACACACCGTTTTCCCTTCGTTTCATATCGGTTTCTTGTTCCAGTCCCGAAGGGACGTTCCTATACCAGGGCAACGGGTGGAGCGCAGCGATCGCCGCGCAACCCTGGGTGATGAAACACATCACGCTGCCAAACGCGGTTGTTCGAGATCTTCCTCCGGCTCTTCCGGCCAAAACTCGTCCGACAACCCGGCGTGCATCTTGAATTCCAAGAAGGCACTGTAGACCGTCGGCACGATAAAGGTCGTAAAGGGCTCGATCAACATTCCACCGAACACAGGCAACGCCATCGCCCGCGCGACATCCGCTCCGCGTCCGGTCGACAACAACACCGGCAACAAGGCGACGATCGTGGTAACGGTCGTCATCGTGCAGGGGCGGATACGCTTCAAGCCGGCTTCGTAGATCGCGCTGCGAATATCGTCCACGTTGCGAATCGTGCGGCGTTTCAACACTTCGCGCATATAGGTGGCCATGACGATGCCGTCGTCCGCGGCCAGTCCGAACAAGGCAATGAACCCGACCCACATCGCCGTGTTCATGTCGACCCCCATCACCGCCACGGTGATCATGCCACCCGCTGCGGCAACCGGGATCCCGGAAAAAACGATCAACGAGATCGGAAAACTGCGAAAATGCAAGTAGTGCAACATCAAGTTGATCAGCACGACCATGGGAACAATCCACAACAGACGCTGGTTAGCCTCGATCTGATTCTGGAACGACCCGACCGGCACCATCTCGAAATTCCCCGCGGGGAAGACCATTTCATTATCGATCCGTGCGGCCCGGAGTGATTTCATGACCGCATCCACCGTCTCCAGATCGCCAACGGCACCCGAGGGAGAAAACGCGACATGGGCAACCAATCGAGCATCTTCACTATTGATGGCGCCCGGCCCCCACGTCGTCTGGACATCGGCCAATTGCTCCAACGGCACGACTTCGCCGGTGTGCGTCACAACCGGGATACGGCTGAGTTCGTCAATGCGTTCGCGCACATCGCGATGGTAGCGGATTTGAATCGGGTAGCGTTCGCGTCCCTCTACGGTCGTGGTGACGTCAACACCTCCGAGCCCCGCCGCAACCACTTGGTTAACCATCATCGTCGTCATGCCATAACGTGCGGCTTCCTCTCGATTCACGTCGAACTCGAAGTACGGCTTGCCCATCACGACATCTGGGTTTACCGTTCCCGCGTTGACATAATCATGCTTGCGCAAACGCTCGGCCACGGCAACGGCCGCCTTGCCCAACCCGTCGAGGCTTTCGCCGTAGATGCGTACCGCCATCGATGCCTTGATGCCACTTTGCAGCATCACAACACGACCTTCGATCGGCTGGAGCGGCGAGGCGGGAGTGACCCCCGGCAATGTTGCCACCGCGTTGATTTCGTCCCAGATCTTCCGCTCCGTCATGCCTTCGCGCCATTGCTCTGGCGGTTTGAGCATCACGTAGGTCTCGATCATCGCGGCCGGGGCCGGGTCGAGAGCCGATTCAGCTCGACCAATCTTCCCCAATACACAATCGACCTCGGGTATCTCCTTGATCATCGCATCCTGGGTTTGCAATACCTGCATGGCCTGCGAGAAACTGGCTGCCGGATAAAGACTCGGCATGTAAAACCAACTGCCTTCGTCCAACGCGATCCAGTCGTCGGTCTTCAAGCCGGTGAAGATGTGCTTCGCCTCGACGTAACCGGGCAACTTATTCAAGTCGGCACCGAACACCGAGGCGACCTTTTCGACCGGTCGCAACACGGTCGGCAATCCGACAAAGGCCCCCGCTCCAATCACCAGGATCATGGCGGGCAACGAGAGCATCAGTGCCTTGCGCCGCAGCGCAAGTCGCAATCGCCCCGCATATAGCCACAGAACGAAGCGGCTGACCGGATTATCTTCGATCGGCCGGATTCTCTCGCGTGACATCCACCACCCAATCGCCATGCCGCCCAAGGCACTCACCACCGTTGCCAACGGCAGGCTAAGTGAAGTCCATTCGGCAATGTTGTGTCCCCAGACAAAGTAGCACAAACCGCCACTGAGTGTCGCAAACCCCAGCGCCGCCGCGATACTGGACCAGCGGCTTGAGCGAGCGGGCTTGAGGAAAATGCGGCATAGCATCGGTACAACGGCGACGGCCACAATCAGACTCGACGCCAATGCAAATGTCTTGGTCCAGGCCAACGGGGCGAACAGCCGATGATCACGCCCAGTCAGGAAGAAGACCGGCAGAAAGCTGACGATCGTCGTTGTTACGGCTGTCAACACGGCAGGCACTACCTCGGCCGCCGAATCGCGTATTACCTCCAACCGTCGCTTCGTACCACCCGGCGCGCCCTGCCCCTCCCAATCAGCCAGTCCTCCATAGATGTTCTCCAGAATAATGATGCCCATATCGACCATCGTTCCGATCGCGATGGCGATTCCCGCTAACGACATGATGTTCGCATCCACGCCAAACAAGTTCATCGCCATGAAGGACATCAACACGGCCATCGGCAACGTAATCGCGATCACGATGCTGGCGCGAACGTGCAACAGAAACAGCACGATCACGGCGATCGTGATCAATATTTCGTGCCCTAACGCATCGGAGAGAGTCGAAACCGTTTCGTCGATTAGCAGAGTACGATCATAGACACCTTTGATTTTGATGCCACCAAGTTCCGATTCGAGGGACGTGATCTTCGCCTTGACTCGATCGATCACGTCGCGCGGATTCTCGCCATAACGCATGACGACCACGCCGCCCACGGCTTCCTGGCCATTGAAATCCAACGCCCCACGCCGAAACGCCGGGCCGATCTGAACTTGCGCCAGATCGCTTACACGCACGGGCACGCCGCGGCGTGTCATGACCACCGTGTCGTTGATCTGCTGGATCGTCTCCTCTTCCGTCTTGCCCGATCCAATGAACCCCTTGCCGCGAACAATAAACTCCATGCCGCCCGATTCGACCGTCTTGGCACCGACATCGATGTTGGATGCCTTAACGGCATCAATCACCTTACTCAACGGAATGTCGTGGTAGCGCAACTGGTCCGGGTCGACCTCAATCTGGTACTGCTTCACGTAGCCGCCAATCGATGCGACTTCCGCGACTCCCTCGACCGATTGCAACGAGTACTTAATAAAGAAGTCTTGCTTCGAACGTAGCTCGGCCAAGTCCATGCCTGGCGGTGGCTGCAAGACGTAGTAATAGATCTGCCCCAAGGCTGTTGCGTCGGGTGCCAAGACCGGAGTGACTCCTGGGGGAAGCGCTCCTGAAACGGTTGTCAATTGCTCGGCAACACGTGATCGCGCCCAATAAAAGTCAATATCGTCGCCAAATGTGACCTGTACGAAGCTGAAACCAAACATGCTCTTGCCACGAACACTCTTCGAACCAGGCACTGCCTGCAGTGCAATCGACAAGGGGTAAGTAATCTGATCTTCGATATCCTTGGGAGATCGTCCCATCCACTCGGTGAGCACGATCACCTGGTTCTCGCCCACGTTCGGAATCGCGTCAATCGGCACCTCTTTGGTCGATTGCCAACCGTAGATGATCACACCGACCGACGCAATCAGAATCAACATGCGTTCGCGGACACAGAATTCGATTATTTTCGCAATCATCGTATCACCTCCCTGCGCGCCGCGCGAATGAACTCGGCCGACTCGTTGCTTGTCTGCTCCGTCTCCTGTATTGGAAACGCATTCTCCGGACGCTCATTAGCCTGAAACAGAATCGGCGCGGCAGCAGGTATCTCCGGTACTTCCATCATGGGCATATCGATGGGAGGGAGCGGCCCAACGCCATCGTCCCTCTCTTGCCCAGAAGCCATTTTCGCAAGGTACCTCGCGGACTCTTCGAGCAGACCGCTGCGGCAGCCTTCGCAACAGATGAAGACGGGCGTCCCATTCACATCGACCTTGATCGGCGTGCCCATCGATCCAAGTGGCATATCGGTGACCGGACAGTTCCATTGCCGCTCGGCCAACGTTCGGTCTGCGGGCGGCAGCTTGGCCAATGCTTCAATCACCTCCGGCGACATCACGTCGTCCAGTGTTGCGCTCGCTTTGGTCGGGTCGATCAGTGACGGGTTGCCGGCAAGTTGCATTTGCGAATCGATCAGGAAGTTGCCACGCGTCGCGACCATCTCGCCCTCCTTCACGCCGCTGAGAATGGCAACGTAATCACCAGAACTCGCGCCAAGCACGACACGACGAATTTGAAACCGGCCCGGCTCGACTTCGACATAAATCACACAGCTCTCGCCCGCCATCAAGACCGCGTTGCGCGGGACCATCAACGCCATGCGATCCGCCGCAACCTGGTCCGTAAAACCATACTCGGACGCGGGAACCAAAGCGATTCCGCAGACCGGACAAGCTCCAGGCTCCGAACGAACAATGTGCGGATGCCGAGAGCCAATCCACTTGTTCGCCAGCTCCGGATCGTAGATCGGACTCGGCTCAAGACGGGATTGTCCCATCGGAACGTCAATCGTGGCCTTCGCATAATCACCGATCCGCAGCCGGCCGCGAGGATTTGGAATGACCACTCGGACGCCCACCGTCCGGGTCGCAGGATCAACATTCGGATCAATGAACGCCACGCGACCGGTAAATTTCTCGCCCGGCAATGAATGGACCGTGGCATTGACCTTCTGCCCATAGCGCACGGTCGCGGCATCGTCGGGGAACAACTCAAGCATTAACCAGATCGTGGAAAGGTCAGCCAGCTTGTAGATCGCCTGCCCTTCCTTCACATACTCGCCTTCATCGGCCAACTTGGCGATCACCGTGCCGCTGATCGGAGCACATAGATGCATGCGGCTCGTTGCCTCACCGGCGCGCTCCAGATCCGTTATCTGCGGCAGCGTCATACCAAACTCA
Organism: Planctomycetota bacterium; assembly: GCA_024277285.1. The sequence continues at coordinate 13,167 of JAJRVM010000105.1, read as the reverse complement.
ATCAGTCGCTGTTTGGCGCTTTCGTGCAGATCATTATTCGACAACGGCACGCGTCGCAACACGGTCGATTGCTGGCGAACGTATGCCTTCTTTGCCAACAGATACTCAACCTGACTCGAATAAAGTCGGGGGGAATAGACCATTGCTAGATGGTCTCCCTTGTTGACAACCATGCCCGTATAGTCGGCATAGAGACGTTCAAGTCGACCATCGACATAAGCGGCAATCGTCTTGAGTGTGCCCTCATCGTAGCTGAGCTCGCCGATGGCTCGAATCGCATGAATGCTCGGCAGTGCTTCGACGGCAACCGTGTGAATATCGGCCGCTCGCCGTGCCGCCGGATTGATCTCCACCGATTGCGTGTCGCTGTTCCCGCCGCCGGCGGTCGCCGCCACCAATTCCATCGCACAGACAGGACACCTGCCCGGTTCCGACTGCGGTGGCGTGCACATCATCGGACATATGAAACGCTGGGACGCGCCACCCGATGCCGACGCATGGCTCTCGCCGCCGCCACCGCCGCCGGCGGAAATCCAGCCCATCCGCTGGGATACGCCCAGTCCGGCAAGCAACAGTGCGCCGACTCCCAACGCAATCGCTGGCTGCAGCACCAGCTTGATCCACCAGCGCCTCGCTTCAATGCGCTCCTGCCTTTGCTGACCAATCTCTACCATTGGCCTCTCCTGCTCCGCTTGGCCCTCCGGAACTCCAGCTGCAACCAGCGGCTCCGATACTATCGGAGGCACCGACGAAGGTACATGTTCGGACGCGTTCATATCTTCCTCGCAACATTGTTTTTCTGGATTCACTGGACAGATCGCGATCCTGGATCACGTTCAGGATTTGCGAACGCTCAGCGTTTCATCACAGCTTAGAATGAGATTGCCACCGCCACGCAGTGCTTGCACGGCAACGCCAAAGGTACGACAACACCGGCACCGCTAGTGAAACCTGAGCGCGCACGGGTACAGCAAGAAAGCCGAGTCAGCTTATCCAACAGCAAAGAACGGCTTGTTGGCCAAGCGGGGGCAACAGCGGCGGAAGAGAAGTGTCCTCAGCAAGCGGTCGCCGACATCCATCGGCATGGACATCGCACCAAACCACTTTTGCCTGCGGACGGCATGAATCGCGTTGCTCGTCAGAAGCGCGCTGCCGGCGGGGTGCCGACGGACGCTCCTCTGGTACACAGCAACATGCTTGCGCCTCGTTACCCGAAGAGCAACACGTTTGTGTCGATTCGCTCGTTCGATCATTGCAACCGCAACAGCACGTTGGCCTGCCGCATACGGCCCCAACATCAGCGCACAAGCCGATCGCGGGAACGCTCGGCACCAAGCCAACCGCCACAATCAATGCGCTTCGGATGAGTAGGGAATTGCAAAATCGGTACATTTAATTTGCCGTCTCTCGCTGAGTGTTACAGCCCAATCATTCTTCCTAAGCTCACTACTGCCAAGCCCCGTTGTGACCAACGGATGACGCAATTCGGTATGTTCTCGGCTGCTTAACTGCAATTCTCACAGTGGCCGCCAGCCGGTGGATCGTCGAGCGTCGATCGGGACTTTCCAAATCTCTGGCACCCAGCCGACGCTAGCATTGCTCCGGCCAGCAGCAAGACGCCCCAATAGAATGAATTCCTGTTCATGTTCAACCTCGATTCCTTTCGAAAAGTGGCGTGGCAAGTTGCCATGCGACAACCGGCCATTCTGGTGGAGAATTCGCATCCAGAAAGCTATCGCAAGTAGGCATCGGGACTCTGCAACACCGTGCTCACACATCCTTGACAGCAGACGAACAGCGTACGGCCGTTACGCGATAGTTTTAGCGGCGCGCCATGTTCACCCAGCGGAGAACCGGTGATAGGACAGGTTCGTTGGCGCTGAATCGCCAGACTGTCCGCACTGGTGGCCGTCGTGACCGCAACGTTGGAACTTGCCCTGGTCGACGCGCTCTTGGCGTCACCATGACTTTCGTGCCCAGCATGGTTGTCATGCTCAACATGACCTGTCGCCCCGGTGCCCGTTGCCATCGGACGCCCAACCGGACGCATCGACATGCCGCTCTCTGCCGGTGCGTTCATGACAAACGTCTGCGCAAATCGGACCGTTCGCTGCTCGCCATTGGGCAAGTTTTCCAAGTCAAACAGGACGTCCATGTCGCCGTCGCGGACGCGCGACAAATCGACTTGCATGACCAGGTAGTCGCGACCGACCGGAGCTTGCAGAGGATAGCGATACTCGCTGCCGTTGCTCCGGACCCGCATCCGAGCACCGCCCTGTATGCCGCGAACCGAAATGGGATTGTGGTAAATGTCGTAAATATAAACGCGCGTCTCTTGCGGCCCGTACACCACCTCATACGCATTCCATATGCTCTTGAATACTTGGCCACCATGCGGCGCGGACTCGGCGCGAGGACGCATCGCTTGCATTCCACCCTCGTACGAAGCGTCTGGTATTGCTCCCGTCGAACTCGAACTGCTACTGCAAGAGTCTCCGCTGCAGGAGCCTCCACCGCAACCAGCTCCTTGCGCCCAGGCATTGGGCGCCGCCAAACTGACAAGCCATGCAGCGGCCACCGCCACTATGATCGCAGTCCTTTGCGCGATAATCATTGAATCTTCTCCATCGAATACGGATTAGTCTTTGTCTGCTCTGCAAACGAGTGACCGCGATTCGCGATCGGGTGACGGGACTTCGGTGCCGCGCGCTCAAGACACGTCTCGCCTTCGAAACATTTGAATGCAACGGAACAAGCGAAAGACGCGCAAACGTAAGGTTCGAGGACGACGGTAAACCGCGCCAGCAGGATCACTGGCAGTGTTTACATGCGGTCAGCGAGCGCGCAAGGGTAGCGCAGAGCGGTTCAGAGCGTGAACCGACAAAGAGAGATGCAACGATCCAATGCGGCCACACCGCATGTTACGGTTGTCGCATGGGTGTGCTGTTGGAAGATCGCCGGCGGCAACCAGATGGTAATGGTCGAGAACGCCGAGGCGGCGTCCACACCCACCTTTTCGGCCGTGCGGTTCTCATTGGGAGGCGTCGCGGGAGCTGGTGCTCTGACCTGTTTGCATCGACACTCCAAACCGCACTGGCAAGGAGAACTTGCCGAATCGCCGTGCCCAAAACAGGAAGGTCGGTCGCCAGTCGACCGAGCCGCCGCCTGTTCCGCTGCGCAGCAACAAGCAGGTTCGACAGGCGTTTCGGCCTGGCAACAACCCGCGCTGGCGGATGCGGTTGTTTGACACGTGCTTTCACCGCCACCGCAACCACAAGTCGCGGCCTGCAGACCTTGCGCGGACGTGGCTAGCGTTGCCAGCCAGATCAGCACTCGCGCCATAATATTGGTCGCAGTCCGCATAAAAGCCAGAATCTCCATGTCACTTCCGCAGCAATCCTTAGCGAGGAAAATCCTCTTAATGGTTATCGACCAATGCGCTGCGAAACGCCAGTCCTTTTCAGGTGCCGCGAGAGTGTGCACCGTTACGCCCCACCTGTCAAGATCAAGTGGGGGCGTGGCCCGAAATCTTTCGTCCTTGTAGCTTGGGATTCCATCCCGAGCATGAACAGGTTTGCTAGGTCCCGACTTATCTGACCAAGTTTGTCCCGGATTAGGTGTCTGACAATTTGGCTAACCTGCAGGCTTGACGCCGTTTGGGAACACCAGCGAGTCGGCCTCCCTGGGCGAACCGCTGTTGCAGAATACCCTCTGTCGATTGGGCACGAGGGGGCGACGGCTGTTCAACAGCCGGCAACGGTTCATCGCGGACGTGACGCTTTTTGGCCCGAGTTTTCGCTCGATTAGCTCGAAGAATGGCAAACGGCCACCTGATCGGAAGACGTTCCACCGAGCGCTGTTTTTTGCCCGTCATCTTCTTTGCCCTTCGTGTCCAAGCCAGTGCATGCCGCACCGGCGGGGCTGGCCACAAAACAAAACGGTGAACGGGATCAGGATTAGCGCGGCGCTTTCGCTCATCATCACTTTCTGCCCGTCCGGTTAGAGAAGTCGTGACACCTGCGGTCCGCTTGGCGTGTCGCTGCGCTCACGCCAGCTCCACCCTTGCCCTGCTCCACCCTGGCCCTGGTATAGGAACGTCCCTTCGGGACTGGAACAAAAACCGATATGAAACGACGAAGAAAGCGTGCAGCGAAGTCCGCCCGGCAGGGCCCGAGTTGCGTCCCATCTGCCCGTCTACTGCGTTCCCACTACTGCGTTCCCAATTGCCGCGCTTCGCGTGGTAGTTTGGCCAGATATTTCTCCGGATTCGCCATCATTTTTTCCTCGCCTTTCTGGCAGCAGAGGATCACTTCCTGACCGTTAACGATGACTTTGTACGGTACTCCCATCGAGCCGAGCGGCTTATCACTCACCGGGCAGACCAGACCTTGGCTTTCGGCCAGTGCTCGATCGTGCTCTGAGAGTTGCGACAGTTCCGCTTCGTACGCCTGCTGGCTGGAACAGCCTGTGATTGTCAGGCCGAACATGATCAGCACTGACAGTGCTGTAACTCGAATCGCCCTCGACATTGAGAAACTCCTTTTAGACGGTGGATTTCGATCGGTCCGCGGACCTGCCTCCTCATTGATATTGAGATACCGACATAGACCGATTTCCACGAAACCGCCAAAACGTCGGCGATAGCAAGGCCGCAACTGCGTGCATCGTATTCGGCAATAGATGGCGGTCCAAAGCAACAACGCTGTCCATGCTTGGGAAAGATTCCCAAGCTACATAGTGTGGAACGCCGCTCCGCGGCGTTCGCATCGTCGGAACACCGTCCAATTGTGTTGCCGCCAAACGCTGCGAAACGGCCACGCACGGCACGGAGTGCCGTGCCACACTTCTTGGGAAAGATTCCCAAGCTACGCCGTCTTACACTTCGGCATTTTCCGCGAAGCGAGGATCGCGAACACCAAGTCGGATTTTCCATTCCTGGACGGCACAATACAGAACCGGCACGACCAGCATGGTCATGATCTCGATGGCCATGCCGCCAAAGCTGGGGATCGCCATCGGCACCATGATATCGGCCCCACGGCCAGTCGAAGTGAGGACCGGAATCAGTGCCAGGATCGTAGTGGCAGTGGTCATCAAACATGGTCGCACTCGGCGGACTCCGGCGACCAAAGTCGCCTCGCGCGCTTCCTCGCGGTTGGTGATTCGACGTCGAGCGAAACTCTGATCCAGATAGGTCGTGATAACGACGCCATCATCACTGGCGATGCCAAACAGCGCCAGAAAACCGACCCAAATCGCAACGCTCAAGTTGATCGGATGGATTTGGAACAGCGACTGCATGTTGGCGCCCATGACGTTGAAGTCCAAGAACCAAGGTTGGCCATACATCCAAAGCATGATGAAGCCACCCGCCCAAGCGATGGCGATACCACTGAACACGAGTGCCGTAGTGATAACCGAGCGGAACTGAAGATAGAGGATCAAGAAGATGATAAAGAGGGCCAAGGGGAGCACGACCATGAGCGTTTTCTGCGAACGCAGCTGATTCTCATAGTTACCGGCAAACGTGTAACTCGTGCCTGGCGGCAGAGTCAGCTCGCCATTGTCGACCTTCTCTTGCAGAAAGCGAGCGCATTCTTCCACCACGTTGACTTCCGCTTCGCCCGGCTTCATGTCGAACAAAACGTAGGCAGTCAGGAACGTATCTTCACTCTTGATCGCCTGGGGTCCACGAACGTAGTTGATCTCGGCAACCTGGCTGAGCGGGATTTGCGTGCCGTTCTTAGCCGGGACGAGGATCTTTTTCATCGAATCGATACCGTTACGCAACTCGCGCAAATAGCGCACACGCACGGGGAACCGTTCGCGTCCTTCAACCGTGGTCGTAACCGCACGTCCGCCGATCGCAACTTCCACAACGTTTTGCACATCCTGGATCGTCAAGCCATAGCGTGCAATCTCTTTGCGTTTGAAGTCGATTTCCAAGTACGGTTTGCCAACCACGCGGTCGGCGATCACTGCGGATGCCTCGACGCTTTCAACTTGCTTGAGCAACATCTCGATTTCCAGCGCGACCTTCTCGATCGTCACCAGATCGGGGCCCTTGATTTTCACTCCCATCGGCGCCCGCATACCGCTCTGCAACATCACGATGCGCGCGGCAATCGGTTGAAGACGTGGAGCGGATGTCGTTCCCGGCAGTTGTGCCGCTTCGACAATCTCGTGCCAGATATCGTCCGGTTTTTCGATCCCTTTCCACGCGTCGCGGCCTGGATTCAATTCGAGCGAGACCGGTTGGCGCCATTGTCGGAAAGGGATTCCATGAGCGTCTTCGATCAGATTCCCATCTTCATCGCGCACGAATCGACCTTGCACGAGATACGGCTCGCCATCTTTGGCCAACAGCAGTTTGCGGTCTTTATCTTGAAACCACTCGGTTTCCTCGGGTTCAAACCGGAACTTGAGCCTCCGTCCGTCTTTATCGACGATATACTCGCTGCGATAGTTAATCACCGTTTCGATCATCGAGACGGGTGCGGGATCAAGCGGGCTGCGGACACGACCGATTTTCCCCACCGCCAACTCGATTTCGGGGATCGCATTGATGCGACGATCCTGCAACGACAGCACGTCCAACGCCTCGCCAATCGAAGCGTGTGGCATCGTGGTCGGCATGTACAGATACGAGCCTTCATCCAGCGGCGGCATGAACTCCTTGCCAAACCCCTCCCAGCTCTTGGCCAGCGACCACTTCACACGGGTACTCAGCGGGCGATTGGCAATGTCCCCTTCCCACTTCTTCGATTCGACCGCCGCCAAGTCATATTTAAACCGCTCGACCGCCGACAGTGCCGCAACGTCCTCGGCCTCCAACGACTGTCCACCATACTCTTTTGGGATCGTACCGAACAGGATCGCCGGGCCGAGCCAGGCACTCAGACCGAGCACCATCATCACGGCGGGCAACGTCAGAAAGGCCAGTTTGTGCCGCAAGCACCACCAGAGAATCGGCTTGTACAGATAGCGTTGAAAGACCAGGAAGAACGCCAGCAATCCACCGATCAGCAGCAGGACAAACAGCAGGTTTTTGAACAGGCCTTCCCCCGGCCCCAACGGCAACCAATCTTCGGTCAACAAGACCCCGACAAACACAACCGCCGCACCGTTCACCAACACCGTGCCACTGTTATGCATCCGCTGCTTCAGCTTCGTCATATGCGCTGGGAGCGATTCCTCGACCAGCTTATAGATCCCCAACGCACCGAGAATAACGCCCGCCCACCAGGTAACCCCAACCCCGATCGCCAGGCCACCGATGATCAGACCAACGTAGAGCACCTGCTTCAAGACACGCGTCTTCACTTGAGCGGTAAACAGCACATGTGCCACTGGAGGGATAATCGTCAACGCCACGATCACCGAGGCCGCGAGGGCGAACGTTTTGGTGAAAGCCAATGGCTTGAACAGCTTCCCTTCCGAGCCGATCATGGTGAAGACCGGCAGGAAGCTGACGATCGTTGTCGCGACAGCGGTCAGTACAGCACTGCCAACTTCGCTCGACGCACGAAACACGACCTCCAATCGATCTTCATCGGGGTCGGCCTCATCCAAGTGTTTTAGAATATTTTCGCTCAGCACAATGCCCATATCGACCATCGTGCCGATCGCAATGGCAATTCCCGAAAGGGCCACGATATTCGCGTCGACGCTAAACATGCGCATGGCGATAAAACACATCAGGACCGCCAACGGCAGCAACGCACCGATCAGAATCGAGCTACGCAGGTGCATCACCATCACCAGAATCACGATGATGGTAACCAGAATCTCTTCGGTCAACGCCGTTTTCAATGTACCAAGCGTTTCATAGATCAACCCGGTCCGATCATAGAACGGCACGACCGTCACCTGGCTGGTGGTCACCCACGCCGGCCACTCTTCACGCGGTGTACTGCGCAAATGCTTGACCCACGCCTCGTGATTCAGCTCGACGCCCACAAACGGTTCAAAGTCACTTCCATCGGCATACTCACTCAGTTGCGCGCGAGTCACCTTGCCATAATCAACAATCGCTTTGGTCGGCAGTCCGTCGTCGAATTCACCGATTTTTTTCTTAACATTCTTGATCGCTTCAAGTGGATTGAAGCCATAGCGCACGACCGCGACGCCGCCAACCGCCTCCGCTCCACCCTTATCGATCGCACCACGGCGCAGTGCCGGCCCAAGCGTCACATTGGCAACGTCTTTCACATAGATCGGAACATTGTCGTTGACCGTGACGACACTGTATTCAATATCCTCAATGTCCTTGATGAATCCCAAGCCGCGGATAAAATATTCCGCCTTGTTGATTTCAATACTGCGCGCACCGACATCAATGTTCGACTTCTTAATGGCCACGAAGACATTGTCGATAGTCACCCGCGCCGCGCGCATCGCGTCGGGATCGACGTCGATTTGGTACTCTTGCACAAAACCGCCGACCGAAGCAACTTCGCTGATCCCCTCGGCCGCCAGCAAGTAGTAGCGAACGTACCAATCCTGCACCGTCCGCAGCTCGTCCAGGCCCCAGCCACCGATCGGCTCGCCATCCGGATCGCGTCCTTCCAGCGTATACCAAAAAATCTGTCCCAAGGGCGTCGAATCAGGCCCCAATGCGGGTGACACGCCTTCGGGCAGCGTGCCGCCCGGCAGGCTATTCAATTTCTCGAGCACGCGGGTACGCGACCAATAGAACTCGATGTCTTCCTTGAAGATGACATAGATCGTCGAGAAACCAAAAAAGGAATAGCTCCGCACCGTCTTCACACCCGGCACGCCCAAGAGCGAAACGGTTAGCGGATACGTGATCTGGTCTTCGACGTCCTGCGGCGACCGGCCCATCCATTCGGTAAAAACAATCTGCTGGTTCTCGCCGATGTCGGGAATGGCATCGGTCGGCACCGGATCGCGTGGCAACCCGGCCACGTCCCAGTCGAACGGGGCGAACTTGATCCCAAACGCCACGATCACGACCACGACGAGCGCGACAACAAACTTGTTCTCGAGACAGAAACGAATAACCTTGTCGATCAGGAATTGCATAAATCCACAACTTGCTAGTGAGTGGTTTTGCGGACGTTGGATTCGGACACATGGGACATTCGGGGCAACTCGCCCAGCATGCCAGGGAAAGGTGTGGAGCTCAAGACAAACGATACATCACCTTAATGCTCCGCAGCCGGTCACGGCGTTGGGCTACTCGACCGGTGGTGGGATGGGAGGCAGGTCCTCCGCCTCCCCGACCGGTTCATTCACAATCTGTTCCACGCGATCCGCGCACTGGAGCATCGATGCGCCGTAGTATGGGTTTTGAGGTTGGTCGTTGTCTTGGTACCAATTGGCCCCTTCTCCCTCGAATGCCATCGGGCAGTGCAACTCGTACACGGATGCCGCCTGGCCAAACCCAAACGCCTTGGCCAGCACACCGATTTCGTCGGAGAAGGGCTTGAACTCAGTTCGAAACCCGTTGAGATCCTTGGCGGCCTGCATACTGGCAAATAACTTCTCCAGATTCGCATGCTCCTGGTGCCACACTTGCTGGGCACTCTGCTCCAACGTCCCCGCGTCGATCGAGACGATCGCAGCGTTCAACGGATTCAACGCCTGCTGAGCTTTGCCGAAATCATCACCGGCTAATGCTTGCTGGATGAGCCGATAGGCGTTCCACACTTTAGCAAGCTGAGCTTGAAATTCGGGCCCCACGGCAATGCGATCAACTTCGCGTTGAGGCACTTGCGCCACGCCTAACTGGTCGCGCATGCGCCGCATACGGCTCTTCAACAGCAAGTACACTCGATCGGCTTCCGCCAACTGCGTAACATCGCTGCCTTCCACGCCATCGTTGCCCAACAGCATGCTAATCTCTTGCCAAAATATCCGTGGCTTCCCAGTCAACAGCGACACGTCCACGGCATCCAGTGTTTGCGAATAACCTCGAAACGCGGCGGTTATTTCGTTCAACTTCCCGTGCTCAATGGACTTCGTAACGGCTTTGTAGGCCGCTTCCAAGTCGCGAATCTGATCGTAGAACGCGCCCGGAAACACCGTTTTGTCGCCATCACCGCCGCCGCCGCCACCTTCGGGCGTCATCATGCTAGGCTTGGCTTGGATCTGAATCTCGGAATCGATTTTGAAATTACCCTGCGTCACCACCATTTCGCCCTCTTGCAAACCATGGCGAACCAGGAAGTAGTCCCCAGCCCGCGGGCCGAGCACGATTTCACGCCCCTCAAACGTTGGCTGCCCCTGCGGCGCAAACTGCTCGCGCGCTTCATTCATGACCGTCTCGATGGCCGTGAAATGCTCCTCTACCTCGTTCGCGTTCTGCGCACGTTGACCAGCCAAAGCTTGCTGACTCAACCGATCCGCATACTGACCCCAAAGCTGCCTGGCATATTGTGTGCCCGACTGGTCATAAGGCCGATCAAGCATCCGCGCATAAGTGGCAAATGCGTCGCGAATGGCGTCGAGATCCCCCGCGTCAATCACGGCAGAGAGTGTCTGAAATGCCGGTTCCGCCGCTGAATGGATCACCGGCAACTCGACGTAAACGACCGCACGCGTGCCAGTGATCAACGCGGCCAGGCGTGGAATCACCAATGGCGGTTGCTGCGAATCGGTTGCCGGCGTGACGTAGCCCAAAGATTCGGCTCGTACTAACGGCATGCCACAGATGTCGCACTTGCCCGGCGCATCCTTGACAATCTCGGGGTGCATCGGACTGATCCACTTGCCGGCAAGTTCCGGATCCATCACTTTGCCGCCAGCCGCCACTTTGGGACGAACGATCGCGTGCACAAACATCTGCGGCTTCAGCTTGCCATGCTCATTCGGCACATTGACACGCACTTTGACCGTACGCGTCTTGTCATTCAACACCGGCTGAATAAACGCGATGCGACCGTGAAATTGCTCGCCCGGATACGCTTCCGTGGTAATCGTGACTTCCTGGCCATAACGAATCCAGGGCAAATCCGATTCGTACGCATCAAGATGCACCCACACCTGGCGCAAATCAGCAATCGTATAAATACGATCGCCCAATCGCACGCGCTCGCCCTCCTGACGCATCTTCTCGATCACCACACCTGAAACGGGCGAGAAAATCGTCACGCGCGCGGTCGGCACCTGTCGTGCCGCGATTTCCTTCACTTGCTCTTCAGTCAGCCCCAACAGGCGTAACTTCTCGCGCGCTGATTCGACCATGTCGATCGTACCGACACGCAATTGATTGGCACTGGCCGGGCGCTGTGTCTCGTATTTCAACGCCTGTATCAACTCGTCCTGAGCAGCATACAGCTCCTCGCTGTAGATATAGACCATGTGGTCGCCTTTGTTGACCTCCACGCCCGTGAAGTCGACGTACAATTGGTCCAATCGCCCACTGACCCATGCCGTGATATACCCCAACTTGGTTTCGTCGTAGTCGACTTTGCCAACCATCGGAATCGTGTTCGTCACATAGCGACGTTCGACCGGCACCGTTTCGATGCTCATCAAGGCCCGCGCGTCAGGACCCACCGTCAGCGTTCGCATCCCCCCCGAGGTCTTCGCCACCGGAATCAAGTCCATCGCACAGACCGGGCACTTGCCAGGGTTGGGAGAACGAATCTGCGGGTGCATCGAACAAGTCCACAACGATGGCCCCTCCGACTCGGCAGCCGCCGGCGTCAGCTCGACCTCGCTCTCCGACGAGGATAACGCACTGCCACCCCACAAGAACCAGGCAACGAAAACTCCAAACACGAAGACGGCGACGAATTCCGCGAAGACCAGCTTTCCGTAGTGCCGACCCAGCATCTGCCTCAGGCGATTGTTCGATGAAGCCTCACGCGGCTGGGTCTCACGAGATTGGGTCTCGCGGGATTGGGGCGTCTCTTGGTTCATAATGTTCCTTTCGCAACTCACTCAGTTAGATGCGACGAAACGCTCGTCTCTTCGCACACACGCACATATCCTACTTCATACCACGCTCGCAAACCACGAGCAACGGGCTTGCCCCAAACCAGCACGCTGTTCGCGCCGGCCCTAAACGACAGGTGGGACGGTCGAACATTGCCGCCCGTCCCACCCGGTTCAAAGCCAGGAGCTCATCCGCACCCTGTGCCTACCTTATTTGTGGTCATGATCGTGACCGTCGCCGTGGTCATGGCCATGCTTGCCAGCCTTAAAACCCTTGGCAAACGCTTTCTTACCGAAGACTTTCTCGATTTGAGCGTCACCACTCAATTTGTCGACCGCCGTCTTGCATTTGGCACAGCAGAAGGCAACGTCGACACCGGCCACTTTCGATTTGATGTTACTCTTGACTTTCCCACCCATAATCGGGCATGACTTCTGATGGACCTGATGAGTTGCCACCAACTGGGCGTTCGCCTTGGCCGCATACTTCGCGACATTCTTAGAGAACTTTGGCGGGCATCCCGCACAGCCAAAATAGACCTTCCCGCCCTGGTAGTCGACGGCATCCTTTTCGCTCACCTGCATCTTACACAGAAAGCACTTAACGCCTTTCAGCTTCACCTTACTGTCATGGGAATCGGCGTTCGCCACTGCCGTTGTCAAAAACATTCCCGCCGCCAACATCATTGCTACTGCTTTCACTTTCACCATACTTCGTCTTCCTTTTCGTTAAACTCATAGACTCCGCGAACTCTAAACTCCGTAAACCTACGATTCCGCCCCAAAACCGATCCCCGCCAGGACCAAACTCGTCGGGCCCCGATTGCAGCCGAAACGGCTACACCCAGGCCGACAACTCCCGACTGACCAAAAGCCTTGTGATCGGCTGAAAAACACAACGTCCACGAGACCAACAACCGGCGTTTAACTCGCGAACACCATCAAAAACACCCGCGTGCACTGCTAGCACTTACCCGAAAGCCATGCCGGTCCGTTGTGGCAGCAGGCCCTGCACAAGGCAGCAACTCGGCATGCAACAAACATCCTTGCTGAAACGAGCAAAATGCCCGTATTTCGACGACGCCATGCATGCCATGTAGCGGTTTAGATGCGCTGGGCAGTACGTTCCTTCACGGCCCGTGGGCAAATCTCTTCATTTTTCGCAAAAAGATGTGCGAATAAACCAACTCGCCCCCGTCGCACTTGGCCACGAACCGGTCTCAGACGGCCGTATCCTTTTCGCCCGTACGGATCTTCACCGTT
>JAJRVM010000104.1 GCA_024277285.1 Planctomycetota bacterium | reverse complement strand
TCTCTCGTCAAATTCGGCGCCGATTCGCGTCTTCCGCGCACACCGAACCCAAGAAATTGCCGCCGCCAGCCCCCGCAGGGCCCTTCGGAACCAGACTGTCTGGTCCCGAGGTCTGGTCCCGAGGGGCCTCGCGGGCCGCTGGAGGACTGGAGGACAGACTGTCTGCCGCCGGTCATTGGCGATGATCATGCGAGAGCGGTTGCACAGCTACTTCCGATGGCGTAACACTTATCTATTGCAGAACATCCCAATAGACAAATCAGGAACCGAATATGGACTTGAGATACCGAATGGCCGTTGGTTTCGCCGCCATCTTTATTGCCACCAGCGCACTCGGAGCGGAAGGGATGTTGAGCGGTGAACTGATTTTCCCACTCGAACATTGGCACAATCATGGTTCATGTATTGTCGAATGCCCGAACGGAGACATGCTGGTGTGCTGGTTTCACGGGTCGGGAGAACGACGCGACGACGATGTAGAAATTCTCGGGGCCCGGTGGATTAAGGCAACCAATAAGTGGACCGTCCCATTCTCAATGGCGGACACACCAGGGTTTCCCGACACGAACTGCTGTATGATCATTGATCAGAATGACACGCTTTGGCTGCTTTGGCCAACCATCCAAGCGAACCTCTGGGAGTCGGCTCTAATGAAGATCAAGACGTCGACCAATTACATGATGGCCGACGGACCACCGAAGTGGGACATGATGAAAGTAATGCATGTCAAACACTCTGGTAGTTTTCCTGCTCGAGTAAGCGCGAAGATTGCCGAGTATCTTGGCGGCACAGAGCCATCTCCTCGTACGCAACAGTGGATTGATCACGTCAACAAGCAGGCCGAGGATAAACTCACTCGCCGAATAGGGTGGTTTACGAGGGCGCACCCGTTGATTCTGGCGGACGGGAGAATGCTTGTTGGCTTATATTCGGACGGTTTTTCGTTTTCGCTGGTCGGAATCACCGACGATCTTGGCAAGACCTGGCAATACAGCGAACCGATTGTTGGTGGCGGGAATATTCAACCGAGCTTTGCACAACGCGAAGACGGCACGATCGTTGCATATATGCGTGACAATGGTCCGCCGCCTCATAAAGTTCACATTTCCGAGTCTCAGGATCGTGGCGAAACGTGGAGTAAAGTCCACGATCACCCGATCTTGAATAACCCGGGATCCGGCTTAGAGCTGATGCGAATGAAAGATGGTGATTGGGTTTGCATCTACAATGACCTTCCAACAGGTCGCCATTCGCTGGCAGTATCTCTTTCCGATGATGAAGGACAGACCTGGAAGTGGACTCGCCATCTGGAGAACCGCCGCGCCGGTGAAGGATCGTTCCATTACCCATCAATCATTGAAGGAAGCGATGGGAACCTGCATGTCTCTTACAGCTACTTCATCGACAAGCCCCACAACGGCGAGAAACCGGGAAGGAGCATTCGCTACGCCACCTTTGACAAATCTTGGCTCAAAGGCGAATAGCCCAACTCGTTTGCCGCATGGATTACCATTGGCGGTTTGGTGCTGCCTATTGCAGATTGACTCGCGACGCACACCGCGACATTGGCTCCAATACCTACAGCCGTCAAGAACTCAGCAAAGCCGTCATGCATTATCACGAAGCGATTGCTGCAAAGGACACTGCCGCGAATCAACGGCATTCCCAGCTCGATATGCCGCGAGGAGTTGCCGAGATCGCTCGGCCAGCATCCGACGCATTTCGCGACGCTTTCCTTTGACTCGCGCTATTTTCATGCTGTCATAGGCCGTCGTTTGGTGCCTCATCCACGCGATCACCGCCATTTCAGCACGTCGTTCGATGGGCACTCGCTGCGTCCGCGCCACCGTGCCGCTACCAACCGGTGTGGCGTGACGGGTGACGGCGTCGGCAAGCCGCTGGGCGATATCGGCGTAACAGGGAGCAAAATCCAGGAAAGCAACGACCGCTTCACTAAAGTCCTCAACATACGACGCTTGTTTTTGCTCCCGTCGCCGCGTATCCGCTTTGCGACGTTTCGCATAGGCATCTGTTGAACGTTACGCTTCCAGCGCACCGCGCAACGTCGCGATGCGATCCGCAGGAGCCCAAACACCACGGGAAAATGTACGCCGCCCCTTCTTCTCTTGCACCGCCCAAGTCGGTCCAGCCGTTTTCACTCGTCGCGTAAGTGCGGCATCGCCAGGCGGGAGTAGTTCCCATCCAGCTGGAACGCGGAGGAGTTGTCCGTCCGCAGTGCACACAACACGTCTTTCGGGCCCTGGCGCAACAATCCTTGTTTCTGTGGGCATGAACCTCACTCTTCCCATGGCATGACAAATGGCGGCCGCTTGACTTGTCGTGGCAGTTGCTTCCACTGTTCGGCCCCAGTTAGACCGACGGTGCTAATGTCGATTGGCTTGAAGCCGACTTTCAATGCGGGTGAATCTCCGTGCAAGCGAAAGTCGTAACGACCTGGAGCAACGAACCGTGGATCGGCAGCAATGGAATGCAAATCATGCCCTTTTTCCTGCCATTCCTTAAGCGTCAAGTCGCCCGGAAATCGGGGTGATTCGCCCGTCGTGCGCCAATAGATATTTCGGTCCAACGTGAAACCGTCCGTGCCATTCCAATTGCCACCTAGCAACGGTTCCGTGACGTAGTAAACGATATTGCGTTCAAAAGAAAACGACCGATGAGGTTCATTGCGGGTGCGTACCACCTGCCCACGTCCGCACGAGAACGCGAATACATTATTACGCACAATATTGTCGCGACCGTAATGCTGATGAAAGCTACCATCCTTCGTGCGATAGACCACGTTATTTTCCATCAGGATTCCGGTGCTGCCCTCGTCCGTGTAGAGCCCCCAGCCACCATAACCTGTCGGATAGCTCATCACGTCGTGGATTACGTTGTATCGAAGCTGCGTGCCCGGCGAAAGACCGAGGCAGTAGATCGCACCCATATCGCTCAGCTGACGCCAACCCAAGTGATGGATGTGGTTGTACTCGATCACGTTGTGATTGGCCGTGGACGGAGCGTACCCCCAGCTCCAGCCGACCGAGACGCCCGTATAGTAGAAGTCGCAAATGTCATTGTGAGCGATTTGGTTGTACGATGTGCGTCCGATCCACACACCCACTCCTGCATGAAAGACATGACCACCATCGTGAATGAAACAGTTGATGATCTTGTTTCGCTCGGCCTGATCAGCTGCGTCTTTGGGCAGAGCGGTCTGTCCTAACCGCACTCCACCGGCTCCCAAGTCGTGCAGATGGCATCGTTCAACCACATTCCGTTGACAGCCATGCTCCAGCCAAAGTCCGTAACCACCCGTGTGTGCGATCTCGCACCCGACAAACTGACAATTCCGAGCGCCGCGCACGAATACCGTTGCCGATTTCAAGAACGCAGCAGCTTGGCCATCGACGGCTCCCGTACGTGGCATCGACCAGGCAGTATGTTGAAACGCGAGTCCTTCAAATCGCAAATACTCGACGAACTTGTCAGCCGCTAAATCGCCTTCCACTCGCAACAAGTCGCCGGCCACCGGCGCAACAACAGAGGCGGTCGTCATGTCTTCGCCCGGGCGAGGGTAATAGGTCAGCACGCCAGTCGTTCTGTCTAAATAGAACTCGCCGGGAGCGTCCAAAGCAGCTCGCACACCCTCAACATAGTAGCGTTCCTTGCTTCCCCACCAAAACACCGGCCATCCGCTAGGATTGCGAAAGTGAACTTCCTTCTCTTGGGTGTCGAGTTTACTGATCAGGTGTCGCGACGTGGTCCAAGCGTGGTAGTAAACAATCACGGCTTTATCCAAGTCAGGCCACGATTGCAAGTCATCCCCGCGGTACTTGAACCCCAAACGCGTGGTCGGGTCCTTTCGTGCTTTGTTGCGGTCTCCCAAGGGACGCAGCGGTCCCACGGGCTTGAAAACATCGCCGCCGAACCTGTCGCTGTTCGGCGTACGTGCAGGGGTTGCTCGGCGCCCGTTGACGAACAGTTGTCGAAAGTGCCATTGCCCCTTCTTTGCTTGAGGAATAGTCACGGTCCAAAATGGGCCTTCCCCCTTCTGCCAGCCTTTGATTTCACGGCCACCTGACAGCACGGGGGATTCACCGGCAAAGGCCACATAGGTGGTTGGCGCACCTGCCGACGCAGAGTCGGCCGGGCCAAAGACCACGGGTTCAGCAAGCCGATAGACACCGCCTCGTAGAACCACACGGATAGGTTCCGAGCCCTTCTCTTTTCTCAGCTCACGAACCGCGTCGCGCGCCGCGGCGAGCGTCGCTAGCGGGCCATCTGACTGGTCCCCGTTCGGTTCTGCCAGTTTTCCTGACCACCGGTCGTTGCCATTGGTTGCAACAAACAGCTCTACGGTTGCGTGAACCACGCCGGTTTGAGTAAGAAGACAAGAAATAAAAATCGCAAAACCCAGGAATCTGCTCATCAAAGATCTCCAGAATACGTGTGTCATGGTTGTTCGGTCGTTCGCTCAGCGTTCTTCATGCGTTTCGACTCGTGCTCACCAACACAATCGCGGCTGCGAGCAGTCGTTGGGGATGTCGCATGGTAGGTACTTTCGGGTCTTGCCAATGGTGATCGCAGTCGGCAGCATTGTCTCTGCGACGTTGTTTCTGCGGTACCGCTCCGTCGTGGTTGTCGGCCGATCGACAGCTTTTATCTTGCGCCGTGTGCATTACAATGTGATATTGACCGCGTCATTATAGCGCCTTTGACGCGCCACAACAACGAACGGCCTGCAGTGGTCGTTTCCCGCCAAATGCGAGCGTGCGTTACGCCGTCGAGCCAAGATTCGCGAGTCGAGAGCATTTAAGTCGCGCATCAGTTCGCAGTTTTTGTGAGGCGACAACGTGTGTGTCGTGCTAACCCCAACTCTCGCACGAGTATCGCTTTCCTGCGCGGAGAGAGACGACGACTGGAGTAGCAGATCGGTATGAGAGCAAGCACCAAGTGGAAAACGTTTCAGTGGACGGTCGCGTTGTGTACCGCGTCATTCATCTTGAACTTTCTCAACGCTCAGTCCAGCACCATGAATGCGTTGGCCGGTGATGCCGCGGCGGAGTCGTCTCCCACGGCAGCGCCCTGGTGGCATCGCTATCCCATCTACGTGGGCGACGTCGGCTCGAAGCTAGATTCCACGTCGGCACGCAACTTGAACGCCACGCTGGTTTCCGGCAACTACGGTGCCGATCCAACTTGGGGGCCTTACGGACAAGCGGTCAGTTTCTTGCAAGCTGAACGACGGTTCCAGGACATGCGCTCCGACGGCATCCGTTGGATCACATGGACCGAGGCGTTTGGCGAGTGCATGCTGTATGCCGCCGAGTTGGATCAGCATGCGGATGGCACGTTTCGTGGTCGCACAGGCAATTCCGAAATCGCTGTGCTCACGCGTCAAGCATGGAATTGGGAATCGTCCGACGTTCGGCGCGGCAACGCCTTCCGATGGATCGGGCTGCACAATACCGTCAATAACGAGGACTTCGTTGTACCGCGGTTCTCGTGCCAGCGGCTTGCGTTTCCGGTGCCGTATTATCCCAATCGCGACAAGGCGGTCGGTTTCCTGCCCAAGGGCCAGTATCCACTCAACGCGCAAGTCTACGACGCTGTGTGTGCCAAGGATATTAACGGGCATCTTGCGATCGAATTCGAGTTGCTCCCTGAACGCGCCAATCACGTTGATCCGG
This sequence comes from Planctomycetota bacterium, assembly GCA_024277285.1. The sequence goes on along the minus strand of JAJRVM010000104.1, from coordinate 31,410 downwards.
ACACGGGTGAACGTGACGGATCGACTGAGGGACTTTATCCTACCATGCTCGATCGCAACCGAATTCGATATTTCCGCGATCACAAGATCGGCGACCGTGTCTTCGCGGGAGTGCTTCATGTGGGTAAAGATCCGGCCGCACCGTTCTGGACCGATTACGTACGTGCAACGGTTGGCAAGCTGGTTCGCCACGATGTCGACGGTGTCTGGTGCGACAACTATTCAAGTTTCAATAACTTGGGTATGCCGCCAATTCGCAATGGGTTCGGAGCTTGGTCGGAGCATCGATTCCGCCAGGAACTGCCAAAACGGTTCACGTCAGGCGAGCTGACAAGAATGGGAATTGACGAAGACAAAATCGCTGCGTTCGATATCAAATCGTACCTGAAGCGGAAGGCGGTTGAATTTGGGGCAAAAACCCCGAGTTACTTTTGGGATCCCGCCTGGCGCGACAGCCGCTGGCAAGACGAACCAGTTTGGAACGCTTACAAAGTGTTTAAGCAACAGATCGGACAAGAGGCATTACGGGCGTTCTACAAAGCGATCAAGGACGAAGCTCGAGCGGCTGGGCGCGAGGATTTTCTGGTCGCTGGAAACGATATGCCGGTTTACGCGTTGGGCTGGGCACGTGACCAGTGGCTCGACATGGTCAGCTCCGAGCAGTCACCCGGCTGGTTCGTCCCAACCGGCTCACGTGGGATCATGCTTCCACCGTTGGGTAAATATGCGGTCGTCTATCGGGCCGGTCTGGAACATCAAAAAGGGCCCTATGCAACCGTGTGGTACTACCTGAAGGGCCCGCAGGAAAAATATCGCGATCGCCCAACTCTCGCGAAAGTGCTTTTTGCCGAAGGTTTTGCCAACGCCACGTTCCTCAAGTACGGTGGCAACCCAGCTCACCCGGGCACACCCGAAAGTGTCGCTTGGTGGAACAGGTTTGTACGAGCCAACGAAGATCGAATCGGTCGCCGCCGAGTGCTGGCAGATGTCGGGCTGTACTTTTCACCTGACAACCAGCTTGCCAATGTCGTCCCCGGCAGCCACGCTCTGGAACACGACCGCCAGCCGCATTCGTTTGGCCACTGGGGGTTCGGCACGGCCATGATCGACGGACACGTTCCCTACCGAGTCATTACCGACTGGAAACTCTCCGCCGGCACACTCGCTGGACTCTCCACATTGATCATTCCCAATGCCGAATGTCTTGACGATCGCGAACTGACGGTTCTGGAAACATGGGTACGTGCAGGTGGTCGCTTGGTAGCTTCGGGGCCTTGTGGAATACGCTACTCGACGCGAGGCCGTTTCGCACGGCGCCACACATCGGTGGTGAGTCGCTGGTTTCCCAAGGACGCCGAGAAGATGATCGTCACGTCCGACGGCGCGTCACCAGCTGTGGCTGCTGCCGCGGGCAGCGACCCGACCGTCCCACTGGCGGCGTTACCGGAAGTAAAGACTCGTTCCGAAGACCGAAGGACGCATCGGTCACGCCAAACCACAGGCAACGCCACGTCACTCGAACGCGCACTCGGTAAGGGCCTGATCTGCTGGTCACCGGAACCGATTGGAATGGAATACTATATGCACGAGACCGAGCGAAGCAAAAGACTGCCAGCAATCCTCAGCCTCATCGGCCCCAGCTCGCCCCAACTGTTGGATCCCGGCAATCTTCCAGGTACGGTCGGTACCTACCTTTGGCAAGCGCTCGATGCAAGCAGTCGCCATATTGATCTGGTCAATTACGCAATCGATCTGGAAACAGACCGGATCGAGGCGGGTGAAGACCTTGCATTCCGGTTGCGATTGCCTGACGGCTGGAAAGACGTCACAATCGAAACGATCGCGCCAGATGAGACCGCAAAAACGGAGTACAAACTCCGAGGCAATTGGGTCGCAATTCGACTAAACCACCTGGTCCACTATGCCTGTATCAAGATCACGCGAAAGGCCGAGCAAAATGCCGAGGAGAATTAGAACCTGCCGCATAACCGAGTTGACGTGCAAGAGTTTTCGGTATTGGGCAACGCTGCCAGTCGTCTTGTGACAGGCTTTTTGTCGCCTTTCGAGAGACGGTTGGTGAGCGCAGTTACGACCGATTATTTGCACCGGTCAACCAGATGGGGCAACCCGTATCAACTCAAGATCTCAGTAACGACTCGCGTCGGTTCAACACCGGTCAAGCGTTGATCCAGGCCTTGGAATGGGAACGTCAGTTTCTCGTGATTGATCCCTAGTTGATGCAGCATGGTTGCATGCAGGTCACGAACGGCAACTGGATCTTCGACGATGTTGTAGCTGAAATCGTCAGTTTGACCGTGCGTAATCCCACCCTTAATCCCGCCGCCGGCCAACCACGCCGAGAAACAGCGTGGATGATGATCGCGACCGTAGTCATTACGTTCCAGTTTTCCCTGACAGTAGACCGTTCGTCCGAATTCGCCCGCAAAGACAACGATCGTGTCATCGAGCAATCCACGTTGTTTCAGGTCGGTCAATAGCGCCGCGGACGGTTGATCGATATCAAAACACTGTCCCGGCAACTGCTTGGGCAAAATCGTGTGATGATCCCAACCTCGATGAAAGAGCTGAACAAAGCGAACGCCGCGTTCGACCATGCGCCGGGCGAGCAGACAATTGCGTGCGAACGACCCGTTCTTGTGCACTTCCGGTCCGTACGAATCCATGACTTGCTTTGTTTCTCCGGAGACCTCGGTCAGTTCGGGCACGGAGGCTTGCATACGGAACGCCAATTCCTGTTGTGCAATCGTCGTTTGAATCTCGGCGTCGCCGATCTCGTCAAAGTGCTTGCGGTTCAACTCGCCCAGTGTGTCCAGCATCCGGCGTCGTACTTTGGTGTCAACTCCGTTGGGGTTGGACAGAAAGAGAACGGGATCGCCAGACGTTTGGAACGCCACCCCTTGGTGTTGGGATGGCAAGAAACCGCTGCCCCAAAGGCGGCTGTACAAAGCTTGGACATTGCGTGTACCGCCGGTCCAATAGGCAGAGGTGAGGACAACAAAATCAGGCAGGTCGCGATTCAATGACCCCAAGCCATAGCTCAGCCACGCCCCCATACTAGCCTTTCCAGGGATTTCCGAGCCGGTGCACATGAACGTCTTGGCAGGGTCATGGTTGATGGCATTCGTGTGCATCGAATTGATGATGCAAAGATCGTCAGCCACTTTTGACAGATGCGGCAACAGTTCACACATCCAGATGCCATTCTTTCCCTGGCGATGGAATTTGAACATGGAGGGCGCGACAAGTTGTGTCTGTCCTTTGGTCATTGCGGTGACACGCTGCCCCATACTGATGCTCGCGGGCAACGGTTGCTTGAACAGCTCTCCTAGCTCCGGTTTGTAGTCAAACATATCGATCTGGCTCGGAGCACCGGCCATGAATAAGAAGATCACATGCTTTGCGCGCTGAGGTTTCTCACGAGCCAGACTATTGTGCGGCATCAGTGCGGCCAACGCGGCAGCTCCCAAGCCCATGCCTGACGTCTTCAGGAACTGGCGTCGAGCCTGCAATCGGTGATACTCTTCCAACGTGTTGTGCATCATGGGAATCCCATAGGTGGTTGGTTGTCCTCTCGGCCAAAGAGGCGTTGCAGTGGAGTCGAGTTGTTAGGGCAAATGCCTTTCGCCGTTCCGTGCAGCCGTCCGATCCAGATCGTTCCATTTATCGGCGATAGCCCAGGCGCGGCAACGTCGCGTTAGTCCTCACACTCTCGGCACGGAGTGCCGCGCTGCTCTTTATCACCGCACGCGGTGCAGTGGCACACTACGACCGCATGCGTGTTGCTCATTCCCGGGTCTTCGTGATATCAAGGTTGTAGATGGTGCTGACCACCATCGTCCAAGAGGCGAGTTCGGCAGTTGACACGTCTTGAGGCAATTGCGCGCCGTCGCAAAGCTGGTCAGCCAGCTTCGGTTTCTTGTCGTACGTATTCTGCAGATCTTCTGCCATTGTGACGAGCAATTTGGTTTCGCCGGCATTTGGCAGTTGGGAAGTAATGGTCTCGTAAAGCACAGCCAATCGCTCGGCAGGATCGAGTGACCGATCTGCCAGCGTCTTGCGAGCCAGCTGCCGAGCCGCCTTGAGGTACTCTGGCTCGTCCAGTAACAGAAGTGCCTGGAGTGGCGTGTTGGTGCGTTCACGTCGAGCAATACACGCTTCGCGAGTCGGGGCATCCAGAATGGTCAATTGTGGTGGCGCCATGCCGCGTTTCCAAAACGTATAGAGACTGCGCCGATAGATCTTGTCACCGGTGTCGGGTTGGTAGGTGCGCGGATACGAACTGGGCATACTCACAGATTCCCACAGTCCGGCCGGCTGAGGAGGTTTGACGCTCTTGCCGTACATGGCGCTGTTCAACAGGCCGCTGGTAGCGAGCACCTGGTCACGAATCACCTCGGCGTCCAACCGAAAGCGGGAACCACGTGCCAACAGGCGATTCTCCGGATCGTTTTCAAATTGCTTCGGCGTTGCCGCAGATGCCTGTTGATAAGTTTCGGACATCACGATCTGCTTGAACAGTTTCTTCACATCCCATCCCGATTCAATGAAAGAGGCGGTAAGGTAGTCGAGCAGATCGGGATGGCTGGGCCATCCACCTTGAGCACCAAAATCTTCGGCCGTCTTGACGATGCCCACGCCCTGCAACTGTTGCCAGAACCGGTTGACGGCCACGCGCGCCGTCAGTGGGTTTTCGGGCGAGACGAACCAGCGGGCGAGATCCATGCGTGTTTTCGGCCCATCCTTGACTGGCATTGGCGGCAGAAATGCTGGCGTGTCACGCTCGACACGTTCACCCGGCTTGTCATACGCACCGCGAATAAAGATGTGTGCCGGTCGCACCTCAGCGCGTTCTTTCATGACCATCGCGTAGGGGATTGTCGCTTCAAACGCCTCCTTTGCCGCCTCGATCTTGTCGAACTCTTGCTTGGCTTGTGCTAGTTTCGCAGCAAGTGTTTTCTGCTGGCGTTCGTCGTCGGCCTTGGCATCCGCTGTGTCCTTTATGTCGCTATCATTCGTGTTGTTGCTATTTGTGTCGTCTTTCGTCGTGTCCGGCGCGGTATCCTTTGCCGTCTCCTTCCGTTTGTCTTTCAGCTTACTTGCCCGCCGTTCGAGTTGCGTCAGTCTTTCTTTTGCTTCGGCACTTTGGCGTTCGAGTTCCTTTAGCTCGGCTTCTTGAGCGTCGCTCGCCAAGCTAATGTACGGCGGTTGCAGCCCTCGTTTGAAATCGGTCCCGGAACGGCCACCCGTTTCCGGAGCGCCATCCAGGTTGTTGAAGAACGCGGAGAGTTGGTAGAACTCTTTCGTCGTCAGTGGATCATACTTGTGATCATGACAAACGGCACACTGTACGGTCATCCCCATGAACGCAGTCCCCACCGCCGTAACTCGGTCGATGACGTTGCGCGCGAGACTCTCTTCCGGCAATGCCGTGCCACGGTCAATAATCAAATGCAAGCGGTTGAAACCTGACGCGACGAGTTGGTCACGAGTCGGGTTGGCATAAAGATCGCCGGCAAGCTGATAAGTGACAAATTTGTCGTAGGGTAAGTTTTGGTTGAACGACCGAATCACCCAATCGCGATAGGGTGTCATGTCACGATAATGGTCATGGTGAATGCCGTTCGTGTCGGCGAATCGAACCAAGTCAAGCCAATACCGAGTCATGTGCTCGCCGTATTGGGGTTTGGCCAACAGGCGATCGACCAGGTGTTCATGGGCATCGGGTGAAGCGTCAGCCAGAAAGGCCTTGATTTCATCGTTCGTCGGCGGCAGGCCGGTAAGGTCAAAGCTCAAGCGTCGTATCAACGTGCGCCGATCCGCGCGCGGGTTGGCCACCAGGTGCTCGGCGTCAAGTCGGTGTTTGACCAGGCGGTCGATGGCGTGCCGGTTCCAACGTGGGTCTTCGACCTTTGGCATTGCCGGTTTTCGAGGCGGGACGAATGCCCAGAAACTCGTATAGGTCGCGCCATCTTCAATCCAACGCCGGATGATCAGCTTCTCGGCATCGGTCAGCGGTTTTTCGGACGAGTCGGGAGGCGGCATCACGTCATCGTCCTCGGACGTGATCCGATACCAGAGTTCGCTGGCGTCGATTGCCCCCGGTTTAATCGCCTGGGCACCACCGGCGCTGTGATGGGCGCCGTCGGGCCCGTCCGCTCGATCTAGACGCAGGTCCGCTTGTCGGTCATTTTCGTTCGGACCGTGGCAATGGAAACAACGGTCCGAGAGGATTGGCCTAACGTCCCGGTCGAACTGGACCGGTTGTTCGGCTTTGCCAGCAATTGGCACTATCCACAAGCTGAAGGCAACCAGCACGAGCATGCCCGAGCGGCAAGCCGGGCGAGAAGGTGTGCGTAATCGAATCGCTCTGCCAATGGGTTTGCCATTCTTGTACGCTCCGTGCAAGCGAATGCCGCTATTGTTGTCTGACTTCATGCGTCCATCTACCTTCGTATCGAACTCATTATCTCTCTGGCGATCCGACTCGGATTGTGCAACGGAATAACGGGCTGGTGTGATCCATACCGAGCCCTTTTTCGCGCAAGTCCCGTTTCCTGACAAGTTTATAGGATTATACAGCAAAAGCAGCGGGATCGTAACAAAACTCCGAATCAGACCTGGCCGGAGGCCACCAAGCCCAAGAATCTTCCTGATCGTTCCTTTCCCTCTTGCGCGCCCATGGTAAACTACGCAGCGAACGGTGAAACGACGCCGTAGTACGGTGGCAGCGCTACGATCGTATCATTTTGTGGTGAGGAGCAGGGCTTACATGACGACCATACGCATACACTGTCCGGCTTGTCACGTCTCACTACGGCTCAAGGCTGTGCCGATTGCTGGCACGCCAATTCGTTGTCCGCGTTGCCAGCACAAGTTTCCCGCACCGGAACTAACAAGCCCTCTCGATCCTGAGCCACTTGGCACCTTGTCCGAAGGTACCTTGTCGGAGGGCGCATTTTCATCGCGACGTTTACCGACGCCACCCACGTCACATCAGTCACTGCTGCTGTGGATCGGCTTCGGAGTGGCAGGAATCGTGGGATTGATGGTGATCGCCACTGTGGTGGTATGGCTTTCGTTCGATTCGACAAGTACTCGGCAAGCAGAAGCACGCTCCGGCGAACCGGCTCAGAGCGACGAGAACATCGGCCGCTTGCCTTCTTTGGGAGATCTTCAAGGAGTGACCTCCCAACGGAAGCCGACGGCGTTCTATCGTTGGCGAGGTTCAGGCGGCTTCGAGTGCACTTTCGAGATTGCAGCTGATTTGGGCGAAGAGACACGTGTGATCAGCGGTGTAACCAGGTATCGCAATACCAATATTGCGCCAGCCAGCTTCCAGCCAAAGGACGCGGAGAAGCCCACGCGTGGTTCTGGAACGGCGTTTGTCGTGCACCCCGGCGGAGTCCTTGTCACGTGTGCCCATGTCGTCAAGAACGCGACGTCAATCTCCGTGGCCGTGGATGGCCGGCCTTTGCGCGCCCAAGTGATCGCTCGCGACGTTCGCAACGACATTGCATTGTTGCGGATTTCGGCGACGCAACTTCCCTGTTTGCCGTTGGCCAATTCTGACCGAATTCAATTGGCCGAAGAAGTCAGAGCGTTTGGCTATCCACTGACGTCGCTTCTGGGTGAGAGCATCAAGATATCACGGGGAGAAGTTTCGGGCATCGTTCAACAGACAGGTCGCAAGCTGATCCAGATTGACGCCACCGTCAACCCCGGCAACAGTGGCGGGCCGGTCGTCGATGCGCAAGGCCGAGTGGTCGCTATCGCCAGCGCACTAATCGCGGGCGACGATATCGCCGCCATCGGGTTTGCCATTCCAGCCAACGTGGCACGAAGGCTACTAGAACAAACCGGCGTCATATTGCCGCAAGCAAGCGTGCAGCAAACGCTCAGCGGCCCCGAAGTCGCGCGCAAAGTATCACCTTCAGTTATGTTAGTGAACGTCGAGTTTGGGGGCGATGGTTCAGCGGGTCAGCAAAATGTTGTCGAGTATGCCGGTTCGTTCAAGTCGCAACGCGAAAAAAACGGGTTTCGCACGTTGATTGCCAGTACTGTCCGTGGCGGAGGCCGGCTTCTGATCGACCAGTTCGGCAGGATCTCCCATAGCGTGGGGGAGACGGATTTGCCTATGTTACAGGGGCAGTTAGGTCGCTTTGGCATCGAGCCACTGTCGGCGGATGGCCTCAAAACGTGGCAGGAATCACAGGTCGCGTCGATCGTCAAAGTCGTTCGCTCGCCTACCACACCAAGACGTTACCGTTCGCCACTCGAACGGCTTTACGGCCGCAGCCCTTATGGATTTGGAGGTTCGAGTGAACAAAAAGTCGAAATCCAGCCGATCGTCGAGCAGGTTGACTACGAAGTGATCAAAGAGAATTCAGACATTGTCGAGATCAAGAAGACCTATCACCTGGAGACAATGCAGGAGGCGGGTGAGCCGACACGGTTGGTGGTCGCCGGAACGGGGACATTGGTTTTCGACAAACGTGCAGGCATGCCGCGTTCAATGCGCTATCAAGGTACATTTGCGCTCGCGGACGGTGATCAAACTGTGCGCGTCCCTATCACCATCGTGTGCCAATACAAGAAGCTCGAAGATACGGAAACCGCGCGCGCGAATCGGCCACCTGCCAGGCGAATCACGACCCCAAGTACTCCCCGAAAAACGGCTCCGCGACCACCACGGACTACGCGCGGGAAGCAGAGCGGGGGCCTGGATAAATTCGATCCGACGAAATAAGGAGCCGCACACGCGAGGGTGCCATCGGCTACCTCTGGCTACTGAGCAAACTCCGCTGGCAGGCGGAACACTTGGAGCGATTGTCCGGCCGAATCCGAGATGCCGGCGATGTGCCGACGATCGGGTGAGTAAGCCAGATTCTTGGCGTAACTGGTTCCCGCCGTGTCAAATTCGTACACTTTGCGAGACGTCTCGACTTCCCACAGGTTGATCTTGCCGCGCCCGCCAGAGATGACGTATTTGGCATCTGGCGAAAATACGCACGACCACTGGATCTCTCGGTCCTGCAGCGGTGGATACTCGCGCCCGTCACGAATCCCCCACATTCTCAATGCATACGAGTCTTGTACGATCACGCGCGAACCATCCGGGGCGATCGCCACCGTTTGCGCCACGTGACTGTTGCCCAATTGCATCGTTTGCAAAACGGTACCTTGGCCGAGGTCGATCAGCATCAGTACTTCACCGTCACTGGCCAGGCCCTGCTTGCCGGAGGGCGTGATGTAAGCTGCCTTGACCGCGCCGCGAAAACCATCGATCGCGAACTCTTCACGAGCATTCCCCAGTTTCCAGTACCGGACTTTTTTCTCCTTGCCGCCGGAGAGTACATACTGACCATCACTACTCACCGCGATCGCATTGACCTCCTCGCTATGACCGACGAATCGCTTGGTTTCCAATAACTGGCCCTTACGAGAGACTTCCCAAACTTGGATCCGGCCGCGATAGCCACCGCTTAACAGGCTGTCGCCATCGGGCGTGAACGCCAACGCCGTCACCTGGTCAAGCCCGTCAAGCTTTTCGTGCGAGCTGACTTGTTTCTCCTTGTTCACATCGAATACGAACAAAGCTCGATCCATCTTACCCACGGCAAGGAACGCACCGTTGGGCGAGAAAGCCAATGACCTCACTCCCCAGCCAAGTTCGGGAAAACGCCGGATTTCGCCAACCTGAGAATCGTTTTCCACTTTGATGGTGACCATTACTGACGAAGTGTCGGAACCCGGAATCGGATTGGCCGCGAAGTAGTCGCTGTACGCGGACAGGCCAACAAGGTAGGTGAGGTCATCTTTGCACAGCTTGTCCAACGGCACTTGAACAACGTCGCCATCAGGTTTCTCAAGATAGGCAGTTCCCTTCTTAATCGTCAGCAGCTCCGCCTCGATCTTGAACTTTCCCGTGACGTCGGTCCACTGGCGACCGGCGGCGATTTGCGGTACGAAAACAACAACGGTCAGCAGCATCAGGCGAACAATATTGCACAGCATTTTTTCGGCACTCGGCAAGAGAAATGATTCCCAGGGCATATCGTGAAGCTTTCGGAGGAAGTCACGATTCCTGCGCCACGTTATCCGCAAAAAAGTGCCACGTCAAGCAGTTTTCTGGCCGGCGCTGGCTTGCCGATACGCAAACGAGGTAACGTTGGTTGTAGCCCGTGGGACACACTCTACAATGGGAACGGCGTACCACATATTGTCGCCAGGCGAATCGAGCCGTGGAGGATACTTTCGTGAAAGTGCTGCTGGTGACCGCCCTGGCCGGGTTGTCCGTCTCCGCCGCTGTTGTGACGCAACCACCGCGCTCGGGCGAGGCCTTGTGTTCAATGACGTATGACGCTGCTAACGAGAAACAGATTACACACGCTCCACACGGGCATATCTTGACCAACATTGGCGTCTGGTCACCCGACAGCCAGTGGATTGTCTACGATGTACGTTCAGACGCCGAAGGGTCGGTCTTTGATGGCACGCGGATTCAACGCGTGAACGTGTCGACTGGCGAAGTACAGACGCTGTACGAGTCGTCGCGCGGTGCAAAATGTGGAGTTGTCACTTACAGTCCAGTAGACGACAAGGTTGTGTTCATCCATGGTCCTGAACAACCGACGGATGACTGGCAGTATGCAGCCAACCACCGTCGCGGAGTAACGGTGGACGTCACCAACCCCGGGCACGCAAGCACACTCGACGCGCGCGACATTACACCGCCCTTCACTCCCGGTGCATTGCGCGGCGGTACCCACGTCCATGTGTTTAGTGGCGACGGTCACTGGCTCAGCTTTACCTATCAAGACCACGTGTTGGCAGAGCGAGGAAAGCTTCAATCGGATTGCGAACAAGATCAGCGGAACGTGGGAGTGAGCGTACCGGGGCAACCGGTTTACCCAATGATGGATCACCCCCGAAACCACAGTGGCACTCACTTTTCCGTCCTGGTCACACGCACAACAGACCATCCGAAGCCTGGTTCGGATGAGATTAGCCGAGCCTTTGAAGACGCTTGGGTTGGTACAAACGGATATGTGCGCTCGGACGGAACTCGACAACACCGTGCGTTGGCCTTTCAAGGCCATGTCGTGACACGCCAAGGACAAACGATCTCCGAAGCATTTATCGTCGACTTGCCCGAGCATGTCACGGTCCCGGATGAAATGCCACTCGAAGGCACGGCCACTCGCCGACCCAGGCCGCCCAAGGGAGTGGTCCAGCGACGGCTGACCTACACTGCGGATCGCAAATTCCCTGGCCTGCAAGGGCCGCGACACTGGCTGCGCAGTTCACCTGCTGGCAGTCGCATTGCCATGCTGATGAAGGATGACGATGGGGTCGTGCAAGTTTTCGCCATTTCGCCCAACGGCGGCGGAGTCACGCAGATCACGCGCAATCCATGGAGTATCGCGTCGGCCTTCAGCTGGAGCGCCGACGGCCAATATATTGGGTATATTGCAGACAACAGTGTCTTTGTCACGAGCGTTACCAGCGGGCAAAGTACGAGACTCACACCGCGCTCGTCGGACGATGATGCCCCGCGTCCGGAGGCCTGTGTGTTTTCACCCGACGGTGCCAAAATCGCCTTCATTCGTACGGTCGAGGCGGGCGGGCGGCGGCATAACCAGGTGTTTGCGCTGCTGCTAAGGCGATAGTTGCAACGTTCCGCCGCAAGCCAAGAGTCAGGAGCTGAGAGCCAGAAGTCCACATCTTCCGAAAATGCCCAAAGAAATGACGTGCCCAATAATATTCCATTGCACATATCGCAGGTCATCTTACGCTGAGCGGTCCGGGCAATGCCTCGAACGAGCAGTCCGCTTCCGAGCAGAGAGTACCTCCGGCGGTAACGACCTCAGCCTTCAGCCGGCACGTACCTGGTGTGAGGGTAGACGCGTCCAGGACAAGCATCTTGGAAGCCGCCAGATCTTGATCGATCTTGGCGATCACCTTGCCTTGCTGGTTAACGACTGACGCCTTGATGCGATGACTGCCCGGTTTCACCGTTCCGATTCCCATGACTTCAAACATGATCGGCAACTGCGTCCTGGGGAGCAACACAAAACGTGGTGCTTCCAGGTTCGCGATCATAGGTGATTTGAATCGCAAGAGCCTGGCTTGAGCGATATCAAACGTGACGTGACAACCGTGACGATAGTTGCTTTCGCCCACGAACAGCTGCAGGCGCGAAATCGACTTCCAGGGATCTGGTCCCATACCGGCATTGTCCATCATTTCTTTGAGTGGATAGCGCAATGGAATCCAAACGTGTTGCCGATCGCCGAGATCGCGTGTCTGTTCGATCAAGCGGCGTTTCGCCGCGTGTGATGTGATGGTCAGGCCAAGTGGTGTGGAGTCGTCAGCCACCTCATCTCGGTCCGAATCAACGCGAACGACGATTTCCAGGTAATCGTACTTACTCATATCAAGCTCGCCGTTGCCGAACGACCGGGCAATGCGTGGCCAACCGATCGGGTATTTCCCTCCTTCGCCGCCGTCATGCTCGTGGTCGATCGCCAGTCGCCAACGCAACCCTTTGCGATTGCCATCGCGGCTGGCTTTCTCGGTCAGTTCAGCCGACCCTTCGTCGGTGCCGTTGCGCCATTTGACAAACCCCTCGCCCAGATTCTCAGAGCCCAAGTCCTTAAACTCGACGTTCCCCTGGTCGACCGCACGTTCGATAATCGACACGTTTGCTTCGATCTGCTTGGGAGCGGGGTCCGCGATCAGGACCGATGGGGCAGTGCCGCTGCGCTGCGCCGGGTGTTTCAACAAGTTGCGAATCGCCATTGCCGTGCGCCAGCGCCGAGCATTGAACTCATCGTCTGGCCACATCCCATCGGCCAGGTACTTCTGCTGTACGTTGATCGCATTCCAGGTCTCTTGCAGCAGCGATCTGGCACTGGCAACTGCCTGGCGGCAGGCCGGTGCGTTCGAGCCCTCTCGTTCCCACAATGCCTGTTGCAGCGTGTAGATGTAGCGCGCGTCATCGCGGCCCTCGCGAAAACACTCCCAATAAATGGCTGGAATCACTTCGGCGTCGTCGCCTATGCGCTGGCCGCACCCGGACCGTCTGCCCCGAAGGTAGTCGAATTGGTCCGGTTTGGGCGTCCAGGCCCAATGCCAGGGAATGAGCGTTGTGTAGCCGCTGCGCCAGAAGCCATAGCCATACGTCATGCGTCCGCCTTTGCACATCACGCGTCGATCCTTGATCTCGCCCGCATTGTGGTTGGGATAGCACCAGTATTCGTATCGATCCTGATGCGCAATCTTTTCGTACGGAGCGCTGTAAGGCTGCGAACACCAGACATCGACGCATTCGCGGTACGCCGCAGCGTCGGCTGCCAGCGGGTTCTTGGTCGCGTAGGTACGAATGCCGGCCTGCTGCACGGCTTTGTATACACGGCTGCCAAACTCTTGTTGCGAAGCGGTGACTTCGTCCAATGGACAACAGACAAACGCAGGCCAACCCCTGGCTTTGCGCTGGGCTTCGAAGGCCTTGAACATCTCGGTCACACGCTCATAAAACTCGAGCGGTGGTGTCTTCGTGATTGCCCAGTGGCTGCCACGTTCACCGCCCGGTGTCGTGTCTCGATAGATGCGGGCAATGACGTTGCCTGCCGTGATCGGGACGGGGCCTTTCATGCCGACTGCCAACATGCGATCGAGTTCCTTGGCGTCACGCAATACGATCACTTTGCCGGTGTCGTCCGTTTGTAGAGAGAGCGTCGGGACCGTGTCGATTCCATAGTCGATCATGGCACGATACTCGTTTCCAGTCGCCTTCTGTATGAACGCTTCATCCTTGCCCTGAAACTGAACGCTGTTTCGCGAGTTGTAATAGACGCTATAATGCTTGGCAGGGTCGCGCCGAAGCGTAAAATCAAGCACACGCAAGTCGACCGGAATTCGGACTGCTTGGTCGAATTCGTCAACGCTGAACCTGACGGTTGCTCGATAGAGTCCTGGTTTGGCATCTTCCGGCACGTCGATCGTCAACCACCACCGCTGGCACTCAAACGCCGGAGAACTGTGTGCGGTCACGCGTTCAAGCAACTCGGGAAGTCGGCGGTAAGTCTCCCGGGACGTGTAGCGAGGGAACCCAACGTTCCAGTACGTGACAAGACGTACGGTAACCGCCGTGGCCGGTATCTCGTCCGTCGCGCTGCGAAACGCTGATACCTGCACGCGGCCGTCCCTGATGGCTCGCGTCGGGAAAACGCTCAGCGTGACCGGTTCCAACTCGCCCGGCGTGGCAAATGCACTGAGGCGCGTGAGTCGTTCGTGAGGCAATGGATGTGTGTTGGGGTAGACCGGCTCGGTGATCGGCCGATGGAACAGCATGTAGCCCCGCAGGCTTTCAGCCGCAGTGAGCGTCGGCATCGGCGCGGTTTCAACATATGGCAGCTCCTTGTACTCACTTGGCACCGTCGGCTGCTCGCGCGCACGCCGCTCGGAACTTGCGACCGGTTGCTTGGCAACCAACGTGAGTTCCGCAGCCTGAGCTTGCCGCTGAACAGCATTGGGAGCCGCGATGTACGCGGCGAAAACGGCAAGGGTGACGGTCCCGCAAATAACGCGAAGTGAATTGAACAACATGCGAAATTCCCATTTCTTGCGAGGAAGGAGTTGGTGGGGCGCGGAGTGGCCACCAGGATGGACACCTGTAGTTTACCCTGCTCTCGCGCACCGTACCACGAGGGTGCGCATGCTCGTTTTCCGGGAAGAAACCGACCTCGGAGGAACGGTTTCGAGAGTAGACCGGAGTCTTGATGAACAAGGCAGCCGCGAATGCGGCCATAGCATGTAGCCATGGGCGTGAGCCCATGGTATTGGGGATCCGGTCGAGAAAGCGGAGCCGCGAATGTGGCGGCAGCGTTTGTTGACGCCACATTCGCGGCTATCCGTCTTGATGTCATACAATGACCACAGGCTGACGCCTGTGGCTCCATGCTGAAGAGGGTGAAGCTCGCAACGAATCCGTTCTACTCTGGACTCTCGGCTCTCAACTTGCGAGCGAAGTCTACGCTATGAGCGGCACCGTCATCGGTGTGACTCAGTTGGGATTGGCAACGGCACGCCGGCGGCCACCGGTTTGCCAAAATTGGGTGACCCATCGTCGTTCCAGCGAAACCGCTGCATGCGCACATTTCGTTTCCAACCGGAACCCGACGACCGGGCGGCATGGTAAACAATCCAGTGTTCCTTGCCGTTGGGGGACGTTGTAAAGCTGGCGTGCCCTGGTCCAAAGACGTTGCTGGTGCGCGAGAAAACCGGTTCCGGTTTCTTAACCCAGCTGGCCGGGTCCAGCACGGCCTCTCCCCTCCAAGCGAGTTGCCCCAGGCAGTAATCATCGCCCCAACTACCGCTGGCCGAGTAGATAATGAACAGTTGCTGGCCGTTCCAAAGTACTTCGGGGCCTTCATTAATAAGCGGTCGCCCGTGTTTTTCCCAAACGAGCTCGGGGCGCGAGATGCAAACTCGCCGGCCCGAAATCGTCCAGGGATCCTTCATCGGTGCGATGTAAAGGTCCTGCGCCACGTTCTTGGTGCCAGCCCAACCGGACCAGATAAAGTAGAGTCGGTCGTCTGGCATCTTCAGTACCGTTCCGTCAATCGCCCAACGATCCGTGGGCGCCGTCAGCTTGCCCTTTAGCTGAAACGGTTTCTGCGGGTCTTGCGCCGTACCTTCCAACGCATACATGCGGTGGTTGGCGTTGTCGCCATCATCTGCGGCAACGTAGATATACCACTTACCGTGCAAGTAATGTAGTTCAGGCGCCCAGAGCTCGCGCGAGAAGGGCTGGCCACGTGGCGGCGTCCAAACTCGCTTCCAGGCCCCCTTCGCCAGGTCTTGCAAACGCTTGGCGCGCGCCACCCACACACTGCCACCCCGTGACTGGCAAAGCAAGTAGCTTTCCTGCCAACGGATCACCCACGGATCGGCGCCGCGATTCAGGATCGGGTTCGTGAACGTCTTGGAAGACGGCGACGATGGGGCACGACTCGTAGCAACCGCACGCAGTTTGGAATTCATCTCGGTGGCATGCGCGGGTGAGGCTGGCCAAGCCAATGGTAAACCGGCAAGCAGGATGAATGCGACGGGCAATTCACAACGTAGTAAACCCATATTGTGCTTCCGAGTGATATTACGGTGACCACGAGCACGTTCTTGGAGCAAGCGTCTTCGCTCGATCCATCAGTCCGTTCGGCTGGTAATTTCCAACAGATGGTAGCCGAATTGCGTCTTCACCGGCCCGTGCACTGTGTTCAGCTCGCCACTGAACACGACGTCGTCAAACTCCTTGACCATTTGGCCAGGGCCAAATGCGCCCAAAGCGCCGCCTTGCTTTCCGGACGGGCACGTTGAGTGCTGCTTAGCAACCTCCGCAAAATCGGCCCCCGCTGAGATCTCCGATTTCAATTCTTCACACTTCGCTTCGTTGTCAACCAGGATGTGTCTTGCACTTGCCTTTGCCATGACGGCTCCCTCGTGTCTTAGACTTAGATAGTGTTCTGTGCTACTAACGGCAAGAAACCTGTTCTCTGCCGCAAATGTCAGCGACCAACGGGAGCGGGACAATGCGGTCCGAGCGGTAGCTCGTAGTTGGTTGGCGCCCTGCCGCCCTGTGAGAATTCGCGCTGATATTTGGTATCCACTGCCACTTTGAGACAACGGATGTCACGACCGTTGATTGTAGGGAACGCGCTGCGGTCACGCCACATCTGGCGGCGAACCCACGGAATCACGCCGGGCCGCCAAGAATTTGCTTGTCGACGGCGGTTTTGGTGGTTTTCAACAATCTTGCGGCGCCGCACCGTTGCAGTTTGGGCAGGAATCGAGAGAATATATGCTTGCGCACAGACGCGTTGAGAGACACAGAAATTCTGCCACATCAAGAGCAACTGAGGAGCTTGGCGTGATGAAACTAACAATGGCGACAACGGCGGCGGCGACAACGGCAGCTCTGTTTGTGTTTGTAGCGTTCCAACCGGCATTCCTGACGGCAGCTGATCGTTCGCCAAATTTTATCATCGTTTTCTGTGACGACATGGGGTATGCCGACATAGGACCATTCGGTGCGGAAGGCTACGCGACTCCCAATCTGGATCGCATGGCGCGGGAAGGCATGAAATTCACCGACTTCTACGCAGGGCGTTCTTTTTGCACACCGTCGCGCGCGGCTCTGATGACCGGTTGTATCCCAACCCGCGTCGGGATCGGCGGTAACTTTGGACCTCATTCGACAACGGGACTCAACCCGGATGAAGTGACTATTGCCGAAGTCCTGAAACAAAAGGGCTACGCGACCGCATGTTTCGGCAAGTGGCATCTTGGCCACTTGCCACAGTTCCTGCCTCTTAATCAGGGTTTCGATGAGTTTTTCGGGATCCCCTATTCCAATGACATGTGGCCCTACCATCCCAACGTGCGCCACTTGCCGATGGCAGAACGTATCAAGAGGTGGCCGCACCTGCCCTTGTACGAAGGAACGAAGATTGTCAATCCGCAGATCATGCCCAAAGATCAAGTTCAACTGACAACTCGACTTTTCGAGCGCGCTGTGCAGTTCGTGAGCCAGCACAAGGACGAACCGTTCTTCGTCTACCTGCCGAGCCCGCAGCCGCACGTACCGTTGTTTGTTTCGGACAAGTACCGAGGCAAGACGTCGCGCGGCCTCTTCGGTGACGTGATCAGCGAAATCGATTGGGGAGTGGGGCAGATTATCGCCACACTCAAGAAACATGGAATCGACGACAACACGTGTATGATCTTTACATCGGACAACGGACCGTGGCTGCTTTACGGCGACCACGCAGGTTCGGCAAAGCCACTGCGTGAAGGAAAAGGAACGAATTTCGAAGGCGGGTTTCGCGAACCTTGCTTGATGCGATGGCCCGGCAATATCCCACCAGGAACGGTCTGCAGTGAAGTCGCAGGTACGATCGACCTGCTGCCGACGTTCGCTCGACTGGCCGGCGCACCGTTGCCTCCGAACAAGATCGACGGTAAGGACATCGCGAGTCTCATGTTTGGCATACCGGGTGCCGAATCGCCTCATGAAGTGTTCTATCACTATGATGGCGCCAATCGCTTGATGGCCTTGCGCAGCGGCAAGTGGAAGCTGATGTTTCCGCAAACCTATGGTTCGCCCATTGGCGGTACCGATGGCATTCCAGGGCAGAACCGACGCAAGCGAATCGAGTTGTCGTTGTTCGATCTGGAAAACGATATCGGCGAAACGACCAATGTGGCCGACCAGCATCCAGACGTTGTTGACCGTTTGAAGCGATACGCCGACACGATGCGCCAGGAACTTGGGCATGGCAAGGAGAACGTCGGTACCCAGCGGCGCCCCATCGGCCGATAGGCAAAGAGTCTCCTTCGGTCCAGGTGTTCACTCAGCCTCACGGGCATCGAGATCCGCCCCCTACTGGCCATGCGCCCGTAGAGCCACGACTGGTCAGTTGCAGGCAGCATCACAACCAAGGGCCGCTACTGGTCAGCTACCACCGAAGCTCGTCAACCATACGCAACGTTGTGCTCCGATACATCGAGCGTCGCTTGGCATCGAGCTTGCCAATCGGTTACAATTCCCGAAGATCATTGGCATGAAAGCCACGTGTCGCCCCCGAGTGACACGTGTGGCAGAACCGGAAACGCAACACCGGAAACGAAACAAGGGACCTTGGAATGGAACAGTACGTAGCAGAGTTTGTTGGCACGGCGATCCTGATTCTGCTGGGCAATGGCGTGGTCGCCAACGTGGTGCTGGATAAGACCAAGGGGAATGATTCCGGCTGGATTGTTATTTCATTCGGTTGGGGCATGGCAGTGTTTGTTGCCGTGCTTTGTGTCGGCGAGATTAGCGGCGCTCATATCAACCCAGCCGTAACGATCGGTCTGGCTGCGGCAGGAACTTTCCCATGGGATCAAGTCCCCGGTTTTATCGTCGCACAGATGCTTGGCGCGATCCTCGGTGCCACGCTCGTCTACCTTTTCTATCGAGACCACTACCACGCGACGAAGGACCCTGATGCGAAACTCGCGACGTTTAGTACGGGGCCGAATATTCGCAATCTGCCTATGAATTTCGTTTCCGAAGTGATCGGGACATTCGTGTTAGTGTTTGCCGTCATGATGACCGTCGCTCCATCGATTGAACACGTTGGAGTGGCGGGTGCAGCCACTCAAGAGCCGATGAAACTTGGGCTGGGCGCTCTTGGAGCTCTGCCGGTCGGCCTGATAGTCCTCGCGATCGGACTGTCCCTTGGCGGCACGACGGGCTACGCGATCAATCCCGCTCGTGACCTGGGGCCGCGCATCGTTCACGCATTGTTGCCCATCCCAGGCAAACGTGATAGCGACTGGCCCTATAGCTGGGTGCCGATTGCCGGACCGATTGTCGGCGCTCTGGTCGCCGCGCTGGTCTGCTTGGGGATGTCGACGTAACTCGGTTGGGCAGCAGTTCGTCGCGTCGCTGGTCAGAACCAGCAGCGCAGGCCAATCAAAATCGATTCGATTTCGATGTCACCGGTGTTTAAGAAGTCATACCCGAGCAACGCCTCCATGGCATGCCAGTGGGCACCGATGATGATTTGGGCGTGAAAGAGGTCGTCGCTGCCCAGTTTGCCGTAATCCAAGGACCCAGATGCGATCCACGGTTTGCCTAGAAACACGTCGGCACCATAGGCGAAGTTATAGCCCCAGTCTTGCCGCGATTCGGCATACAGACAATTGACGCCCGTGCCCGCCCACCACTGAGCGTGCTGGCTTTGCGCGAAGCGGTAGATAATATTGAAGTCGCCCGTTGTCAGGTCGGCAGTTGACTTGCCCCAGATGTCCTTCTGGTAATATGCCCACTCGGTGTCGAACCCGAACCGACTAGTGGTGTCGAGGTGCAGCTTTGTGCCGATGCGTTGCGTGGAATCAAAGTCGTACCCGTAGTCGGTCATCGCTTGCAAGGACCAGGGGCGAAGGTCGCCTGCCGAGTCGCTGTCGCTTGCCGAGTCGCTTTTGAAGCGGATAAAACCGCCACCTTCCTCGTACGGGTAGGCTTGAAAGCGTGCCAAGCCGTCACCATCGTTCTCGATCAGGTAGCGTGGGGCCCAAATTGGTGACGTAATCACTACTCCGGCGCCTACGGCCGCAATCGCCAGTGCCACGCCTTTGAGTTGGTCGAGGTCATCGTCGGAATTGTCAAACGGCTCGGTTTGGGCCCAAGCAGTTCCCGACAACGTCACAAGCGTCAAGATACCGCAAAGCAGTACCATGCAGAATCGGTCGACCTGAGCGATGTGAAGGGGCCATTGATGAGAATGCCAACGTCGAACAGCCAGGCACATGAGCACCGCCCCGGTTGTGTTGATGAGAATAGCGGCGGAGTGTAGCGGCATACCGCGCGACCAGTCAAGGTCGATCAGCCGCCGATTTTCCATATTCCGCAAGAATTGAACGTTCTCCGTATCAAGCCTGAGCATCGGGTGGCATTTGCTGCCGCAGACCACGTTCAGTTCCGGTAGAAATCTATCCAGCTCAATATGAGATCTTGCGCGGATTCTGCTCAAATATTTTGGTGGGCAGTGCTTTCATTGACGTGGTCCTTACTGCGATGATCGTTGCATCGACCGATCGTTGACTTGCAGGCTACTCGCTCCAAGTGATTATTCAATAGAAACAGACGCGGCTTTGTACTCGCTGTTCATGAAGAACCAGGTTGACGCCGGTTATTCATACTTCCATTTCAGAATCCAAGGATCGTTGGTGTCCCGTTGGAATTGCTGCAGTTTCTTCTTCATGTTCTCCAGTAATTCAGCGTAACGCAGGTTGTCCGCCAGGTTGTTGCCTTCATGTGGATCGGACTGGATGTCGTAAAGTTCAAATTCGGGGCGCTGGATATAGTTGCCAACGGTCTTGGCACCATAGGGTGCATCGAGTCCCAGCCGATACTGAGCTTGCCAGGTCGGCGCTGCCCACAAGTCGGAGGCGAAAGGGAATGGCAAGGGATAGGCGATGTTCCAGATCAGCTTGTATTTCCGGCCGCGCACCACGCGCATCGGATAGTACATCTGGATCTCGTGGAACGTATGAGATGCGTGGACTTCATCCCAGCCTTGCGGATGCTCCTGGTCTAATGTCGATAAGAATGAACGCCCGTGAAACTGTCCGCGCTGGGTAACTCGAGTCGTCTGCGTTCCAGGCTGTGGTTTTTCGATGCGTGCCACGATCGGTTGCTTGACGATTCCCTTAGCCTTATCCATCACGCCAGCAAAATCGAGGATCGTCGGAGTCAGGTCAACCCAACTGATCATGGCATCCGTCACGACGCCGCGTTTTTTCTTGTAAGGGTTGCGCACAATACAGGGCGATCGCATACCGCCTTCGTACAGCGTGGTCTTAGCACCCGGCATGGCGATCCCATGGTCCGAAATATAGATCAGCATCGTCTCATCCCATTGTCCGGCATCTTTCAGAACCTGAACCAAACGGCCGAGCCCTTGGTCGATGCGCGAGATCGATTGGTAATACTGAGCAATCTCCGCTCGGCAGGTTGGTGTGTCGGGCAGGAATCCTGGTACCGTTACGTCCTTGGGATCGTAGACCACTTCTTTGATCCCGGGATAGCCTTTCTTACCCGGACCTGGATTGCCAAAACGGTTCGGCTTCTGTGGCAACTCGTCCGCCGTACTGCCACTGCGGTGTGGATCTGACGTGCAAAAGTACAGAAAGAAAGGTCGCGTGTCGTCCTGCCGAACGAACTCTTCGCAGTTGTCGGCCATGGCGACCGGGCTGCGTGAATTTCCCGGTATCGTCTGCTGAAAACGATAGACCGATTCGGGAGCCACGTGATACTTGCCGCAGCGGCCTGTCCGGTAACCGGCGGCTTCCAGATAGACCGGCAAGCTGGCGATGTTCGCATAGCTGTTGAATTTGTGATAATTGTGTTGATGACCGTATTGTCCGTTAGCGTGATTGTGCAGGCCGGTCAGGATCACCGATCGGCTGGCCGAACAGCTGGCCGTGGTGCAGAAAGCATGCGTGAACCGCGTGCCGTCACGCGCTATCGCGTCCAGGTTCGGCGTTTGCAAAATCGAATTCCCATAACAACCCGCGTCAAGGCTCTGGTCATCGGTCACAATCAGTACGACATTGCGAGGCGCCGCGTGGATCGTTATTGAGACGAACATCGCAAGCGGGCAGAGGATCATCGCCAGCAGATTCTTCATGATGAGGTGCTCCAGAGTTTTGGCATGGCCAGTCAAAAGCATACAATCCCAAGTTGACGCTCGGCGATAACCAAGCAGATTCAGAACCTGTCATAAGACTTCATGCGGACGTAACGAATGCCGAACGATTTAACGAGCTGACCAGGTTGTGTGAACAGGTTCTCAGTCCTGTGTGATTGTGGCATGACACTTCACGATCGTCAAACGGAGCGTCTCGCCCCACCCCTGAAAGGACCTAAGAGACCTGACTATATCGACAATCCAGCTGGAGAATCGGAATCAACGGGAAGCCGCCGTCCACACAGTTTAAGCCACAACGGGTAAGCTATAGTGGCCATCGGGCCGTTGTCCAGCTGGAAACGTCAATAACCACCACGGTGGACAGCGGCACGATGATTCGGCGTCAACCGACGTGAGAGCAAGAAGTATCGAATCCCAGGAGACGGTTCAGGAACCTGGCGAACATAGCCGCTCGGGTCGACAGTGGATAACTAATCAACGATTCGTTGGACTCATTAATCACCTAGAACAATGCCAGAGCTGAAGGGAAACAACATGAACGCACAGCAGTGGACACGACGAACATTTGTATCGACGGCGGCAGGAGCACTTGGTGCCGCGGCAGTGACAGGTCCCGTCGCGATGGCAATGGCCGAGGCAAGACAGACTCCGGCGCAAACCGTGTTGCCACGCTGGAGAGGCTTCAATCTGACCTACTTCTTTACGGAGCATAGCGGTGCGCAGCCCGAGGAAGATGATTTTCGTTGGATGCAAGACTGGGGATTCAATTTCCTTCGCTTGCCCATGTCGTACACACTGTGGGCTCCAGACGATTGGTACGAGGTCAAGGAACAAACACTTGAGCAGATCGATCGAGTTGTTCAGTACGGTCAGAAATATGGGCTGCACGTCAGCTTGAACTTTCACCGTGGCCCAGGCTACTGCGTCAATCCACCCAAAGAAAAACTCAATCTCTGGAAAGACGCCGCGGCGGAAAAAGCATTCTGCTGGCACTGGAACATGTTTGCCAAGCGTTACCGCGGTATTGACTCAAAACAGCTGAGTTTCGATTTGATTAACGAGCCGCGCAATCCGGACAAGCTGATGAGTCGAGCGGACTACGAACGCGTGGTGCGAGCGGCCGTCAAGGCAATTCGAGAAGCAGACCCCAAACGCTATGTTATTGTCGATGGATTGCGTTGGGGGCGCGACACGGTCCCGGAGGTGATTGATCTGAAGGTGGGCCAGAGTATGCGCGGCTACGATCCCATGCAAATCAGTCACTACAAAGCGTCCTGGGTCAATGGGGACCGGTTCCCGGAACCGGTCTGGCCCGACAAGGAGGGGACGGCACACAAGTGGGACCGCAAACGTCTGGAAGAGCTGTATCGGCCTTGGTTCGACCTGGCTCGCGAGGGGGTCGGTGTACATTGTGGCGAATGCGGTTGTTACAACAAGACTCCACACCCGATTGCTCTCGCGTGGCTGCGCGACGTACTGGAAGTGCTGGCGGAACAGAATGTCGGCTACGCTGTGTGGAACTTCCGCGGCAGTTTCGGCATCTTGGATTCGAAACGTGCCGATGTGCAATACGAAGACTTTCACGGCCGCAAGCTGGATAGAAAGATGTTAGGCCTACTGCAAAGCATCTAGTTGCGCAAAGTCACTTCTGGCGCACCCTACGGCAACCTCCCGGTCCTTGATAACTTCCCCGTTGCAATACAATAGAATAGACTCAAGGCTTGGCTTTCGCTTTGTCTCCCACCGATAGCAAAGGACCCACCACGATGCGAACGTTGATCTCTGTCGTATTGCTGGCCGCATTGACGGTTTGTGCCGCGCCACTAGCGGCCCAAGACAAAACGCCCAAAGGCAAGGAAACAAAGCCTGTCGTCAACGACAAGAAAGCCGTCAAGAAACAAACGGCGGAAAAGAAACCGAGCGAGAAATGGACCGTCTTGTTCGATGGCAAGCAAATGAAGGGCTGGAAAAAACCAGATGGCTACGACTACGAGGATGCTGGCAAGGTTGATGTCAAGGATGGCAACATGGTGCTCAACGGTGGCACCTTTGCGACGGGGATCCGCTGGACTGGTAAATTCCCGAAGACGAACTACGAAGTGCGACTCGAAGCACAGCGCGTCGATGGCTACGATTTTTTTGTCGGCATGTCGTTTCCTGTTGGCGACCAGGCCCTGACGTTGATTCTCGGAGGATGGGGTGGCAACCTGACGGGACTGTCGTGTGTCGACAACTATCGTGCGGACGAAAATGAAACATGCAGCTCGTGCGACTTCAAGAACAAGACGTGGTATCGCGTCCGCGTGCGCGTGACCGACAAGGAAGTGACCGCATTCGTTGATGACGAAGAGATCTGCAAACTTGAGACGGAGAATCGCAAGCTTACCGTGACCTCGGAAATGGAACCTTGTCTGCCGTTTGGAATTGCCACCTGGGGTGACACGACCGGGGCGTTGCGTAACATACGCTATCGCATGCTCACGAAGCAAGAGCTTACGGTTCCCAGGAAGTAATGTTTCAACTCGTTGCACATTTCGCGAAGGCCGCTCGGAACGTACATCCGCAGTCGCGCTCCGCCTGCGGGCACAACCCGCGCCACAACCCGGGAGTATCAGCATGATTCAGCTGCGATGGTTCATTGGCATGGCAGGCGTACTGGGAGTGTTTGCCGCCTGCTGCAACGGAAGCGACCAACTCAAACCGTTCCATGCGGCTCAGCCGGTCTGGGCAGCGGGGCGCGAAACGGAAATGAACTTGGCAATCGGTTTCCGAGCAGATTTCACTAGCCAAGCGCACCAGCCCGTGACGCTGCGACTCGCTTGCTCAACGGTCTACCGCGCGTGGATCAACAACCACTTCATCGCTTATGGGCCGGCACGGGGCCCGCACGGATATTATCGCGTTGACGAACTTTCACTAACCCCCTACCTGCGTGACGGCAAGAACACGGTCGCGATCGAAGTTGTGGGTTACAACGTGAATAGTTACGACACGTTGGACCAGCCTTCGTTCTTGCAAGCCGAGATCACAAATGGTGACAAGTTGCTTGCGGCGACTGCCGCTGAGAACACTTCGTTTCACGCGACCCTCCTCACCGAACGTGTTCAAAAAGTGCAGCGGTACAGCTTTCAACGACCGTTTATCGAAGTCTACCGATTGTCACCAGGCTGTGACCAATGGCGTGCTGCCAAACAGCCGATGGCCGATTCGGAGGTGGTGATATCTCGCGTAGCCTCCAAGCAACTCTTGCCGCGCCGCGTCCCTCTTCCGCAGTTCGAGGTGCGACAGCCTGTGCGAGTGGTTTCGCGTGGTCGCGTCACGAAGCAGGTGCCCGCGAAACCACTCTGGAAAGACCGGTCGCTGGTCAATATCAGCTCTAAGCTAAAGGGATACCCTGAGCGTGAATTGGCCGTCATACCTTCCATCGAACTCCAACAATACGCGTCAGTGCAGACAGCCGCAGTAGATCAACCCTATCAGCCCGGCGCCAAACTCACGCTATCCCAAGGCACTTATCAGATTGTCGACCTGGGCGTAAACGTGACAGGCATGCCAGGTGCCAGGGTAACGTGCAAAACGCCTTGCCGACTCTGGCTGGCGTTTGATGAGATCCTGTCCGGTGATGATGTCGATTTCAAGCGACTGGGGTGCGTCAATGTAATCAGCTACAATCTGCAACCGGGTGAGTACAAGGTGGAGTCACTCGAACCGTACACGCTTCGCTATTTGAAGTTGATCTGTGTAACGGGAGCGTGTGATGTCACTTACATTCACTTGCGGGAATACAAACACCCGCAACCGCAGGTGGCCAAATTCTCTTGCCGTGACGAACGACTGAACCGAATCTACGCGGCCGGTATCGAGACGTATCGACAAAACGCCGTGGATATTTTCATGGACTGCCCGTCGCGCGAACGCGCCGGTTGGCTTTGCGACAGTTTTTTTACGGCGCGAGTCGCGCACGACGTGACCGGCACGACACAGGTCGAAAAGAACTTCTTCGAGAATTTCCTCCTGCCCGATCACTTCGAGTACTTGCCCGCGGGCATGCTGCCGATGTGTTATCCTGCGGACCACAATGACGGCGTGTTTATTCCGAATTGGTCACTCTGGTTTGTCGTGCAGTTGGAAGAGTATTTGCAACGCAGTGGCGACAAAGCGATGGTCGACGCGTTGCGAGGTAAAGTACTGCGGCTGTTCGACTATTTCAAACCGTTCGAAAATGAAGACGGGCTACTTGAAAAACTGGATGGATGGGTTTTCGTCGAGTGGTCGGACGCTAACAAGTACGTTCAAGATGTGAATTACCCCAGCAATATGCTGT
The DNA here is from genome assembly GCA_024277285.1 of Planctomycetota bacterium. The sequence goes on along the minus strand of JAJRVM010000104.1, from coordinate 4,807 downwards.
ACGCCGGGGCCTTGTCGGCTGCGGCTCGACTGTATGGCGTCAAGGAATTGGAGCAGAAAGCCGACCGCATTCGACAGATGATTCGGCAACAGTCGTTAGATGGAACCTTCTTTGTCGACAATGCCATGCGCAAGAATGGAAAGTTGCAAGTAACTAGGAACCGCACCGAAGTCTGCCAGTATTTCGCTTTCTTTTTCGGTGTTGCAACACTCAAGACGCATGCCCCGTTATGGGAAACACTACGCGGCGAATTCGGTCCCGACCGCAAGCAGACAAAAGCCCACTCGGATGTCGGTTTTGCCAACTCCTTTATTGGCAATATGCTCCGATTTGAATTGCTTTCTCAGAACGGTTGCGGCCAGCAGATCTTGGACGAATCGAGTGCGTACTTGCTGTTCATGGCCGAGCGAACAGGCACACTGTGGGAACATGATCGGCCGGAGGCAAGTTGCGACCACGGATTCGCCTCGCACATTGTGCATACGCTGTTTCGTGACGTGCTAGGAATCACGCATATTGACGTCAACCAAAGACGCGTCACGGCGCGGTTTAGCGTACTTCGTTTGCAGCAATGCAGTGGCACGCTTCCAACCGTCGATGGTCCCGTATCGCTGCGATGGCGGCAGCAAGGCAATCAAATCAGCTATCACGTCGATATGCCTCAGGGATACCGAGTCGATATCGAAAACCTCAGTGGTAAGAAGCTGATCGAACAGTGATGAGCTTGCTAGCCCAGTAGATCTGCACTTTTTCCCCACACCAGGATCGCACATCATGAAGACACTTCTCTCCGTATCCGCCGTCGTGCTGAGCGTTTGGCTGGCACTGGCAACTCCTTCGTTCGCCGCTACGGTTATGCCAGTCGGATTGAGTTGCGAGTACTTGTCCAATCCGCGCGGCGTTGCATCAACGCAACCTCGTCTCAGCTGGCAACTCAACGCGTTGGATTTGAACGCGCGTGGTCAGTGTCAAACGGCCTATCAGGTACTCGTGGCCACCAGCGACAACGCGCTGTCGAGTAACGAAGGTGATCTGTGGGACACGGGGAAGGTAGCTTCCGGCCAGTCACTGAACCTGGTCTACGCCGGTCGACCACTCGCGTCGGAACAAGCGTGTTGGTGGAAGGTACGCGTCTGGGATGAAGCCGGCGAGCCGTCCGATTGGAGCGAGTCTGCTCTTTGGACAATGGGCCTGCTGAAGTCGAACGACTGGCAGGCCAAGTGGATCGGTCTTGATGAACCGCCCGCGTCTGCCGCAGCCAGCCCGCTGGTCAAAGCTAACGCACAATGGATCTGGTATCCGGGCGAGAAGGCACTTTCCGCGGCTCCTGTCGGCACGCGGTACTTCCGCCGCATCTTCGACCTACCCGCCGACCGACCGATAGTTAGCGCCGAGCTTGTCTTGGCTGGGGACAACGAGTTTGCCACGGCCGTCAACGGGGCACATGCCGGACAGGGCAACAAGTACCAGATTGCCGCCGTGATGGATGTGACCAAAAGCGTGCGCGCTGGACGCAATGTGGTCGCCGCTTGGGTCAAAAACGCTGGGCAGGGCCCCAACCCGGCGGGGCTTATCGGCATGTTGCAAGTCGAATTTGAGACGGGTGATCCAATCGTTATTCCAACCGATGGACAATGGCTCAGTGTTAACCGCGAGTCGGGTACATGGACCGCGCTGGAATACGACGATAGCCAATGGAAAAAGGCCGAAGTGCTTACTGCCGCAGGTGGTGGCCCATGGGGCCAGGTTACCGTAGGCGACGAGTCGCGCACGTTGGCCGCGCGCATGTTGCGCAAGGAATTCTCCGCTGCAGATTCAATCACGCGAGCGATGGTCTATTACAGCGGGTTGGGCCTATCCGAGCTTTATGTCAACGGCAAGAAAGTTGGCGATCACGTCCTTTCGCCCGCGCTGACCGACTATACCAAACAGGTACCGTATCTGACGTTCGATGTGACTCGGCAGATTACCCAGGGTGATAACGCCGTGGGCGTGTGGTTAGGAAACGGTCGCTACTATGCACCGCGCGCGACCGTACCAACAGGAACCGTCAGCTACGGATTCCCAAAATTGCTGTTGCAATTAGTAATCGATTACGCCGATGGATCACGTCAAATCGTGGTCAGTGACCGCTCGTGGAAGATTACGACTGATGGACCGATAGTGGCCAATAACGAGTACGACGGCGAGAACTACGATGCACGACGCGAGATGCCCGGTTGGGATCAAACCGGTTTCGATGACAGCGCCTGGCAAGCGGCACGAGTCGTGTCGGCGCCAGCCGGCAAATTGACGACGCCGATGCTTGATCCGATTCGCGTGACCGAACACATTCGTCCTCGGAAGATCACGGAGCCAGAGCCTGGCGTGTTCATCTATGATCTCGGTCAGAATCTGGTTGGTTGGTGCCGTCTGCGCGTTGCAGGCCCTGCTGGTACGGTCGTAAGACTGCGGCATGCCGAAACGCTGCAAACCAACGGCATGCTTGATGTCAGGAATCTTCGCGGCGCCAAAGTTACTGACGTCTATACGCTCAAGGGCCAAGGCACGGAAACCTACGAACCGCGTTTCACCTACCACGGTTTTCGCTTTGTGGAAATGATCGGATTTCCCGGCCGTCCACCGCTCGATGCCATCGTCGGTTGCGTCGTCAACGACGACCTGAAGACCGCTGGAACTTTCGCCTGTTCGCAACCGACCATCAATCAGATCTATTCAAACATCGTTTGGGGAGTACGAGGGAACTATCGCAGTATCCCCACCGATTGTCCGCAACGGGACGAGCGACAGGGATGGCTGGGCGATCGTTCGGCCGAGTGCAAAGGTGAATCGTTCATGTTCCAGAACGGGCCGCTCTATGCCAAGTGGGTACAGGATATGATCGATTCGCAGAAGGAAACCGGCAGCGTCTCCGATGTGTGCCCCGCCTACTGGCCATTCTACAGTGACAATGTGACGTGGCCGGCAAGCTTGGTGATCGTTCCGGGGATGCTGTACGAGCAATTTGGTGATGCGCGAACGATCCGAGTGGCTTACCCAAGCATGGTCAAGTGGATCGACTTTATGAGTAGTTTCGTCACCGACGATGACATCATGCCGCGCGACAACTACGGCGACTGGTGTGTGCCACCCGAAGACCCTCAACTGATTCACTCGAAAGACCCAGCACGCAAAACCGCAGGACCGATCCTTGGTACTACTTACTTCTACTACTGTTTGAACTTAATGACTCGTTACGCGACAATGCTCGACCGGCCAGCAGATGCGAAACGGTTTGCGGCATTGGCGCAGCGGCTCAAGAAGGGGCTGAACGCCAAGTACCTGCGTCGCGGTCTCGGCCAATATGACAACGGCGCGCAAACCACATCTGTGCTACCGCTTGCTTTCGATATGGTCCCCGACGACGAACGAAAAGCAGTGTTCGACCACTTGATCGACAAAATCACGCACGAGACCAACGGCCACGTGGGAACCGGCCTAGTTGGTGGCCAGTGGCTCAGTCGTGTCTTGACCGACGGCGGTCGACCCGATCTCGTGTACGGTTTTGCGACCACCACGGATTATCCGAGTTGGGGCTACATGGTCAAGAAAGGAGCCACCACGATCTGGGAACTGTGGAACGGCGACACAGCCGACCCTGCCATGAATTCCGGGAATCACGTGATGCTGGTCGGCGATCTCGTGATCTGGTTCTATGAAAATCTGGCCGGCATCCAAGCCGATCCTACTCAGCCCGCCTTCAAGCACATCATCATGAAGCCGTTGCTGGTTGGTGACCTGAAATTCGTTAAAGCCACACACGAATCGCCTTACGGTTTGATCACCAGCCGTTGGGAACGTGACGGGCAGGAACTGCACTGGCAAATAACCGTGCCACCCAACACAACTGCCACCGTCTGGGTACCCGCCCAGAAGAACGCACGGCTTCGCGAATCCGGTCAAGCGATCCGTAACGTACCCGGCCTGAGGCAATTGCGGCGTGAAGCGGGGCACGTTGTACTACGGATGCTGCCGGGTACTTATCGCTTTGATGTGGATGCGCCGTAACCAGTTATCATCACATTTCGGTACGTCTACCCCGGAGAATCTTTAACGGGCATGGGCCCGTTTATTACGGCTGAAGACTGTCCGTCTCTGACGAGCAGTCCCCGCCAATGCGGGGCCAAGGGGGTGAGACAGCCTGGCTTCGACGCATTCCCAGCCCTCCTGTTGCTGACTGGCGATGAACGCCTCGGCCGATTCACGCTGGGCGTCGAGCGAATTGAATTCCAGGTCGAGACCTTCCTCTGTCGACTTCCGCGTGTAAATGGCGCAGCGAACTGCTGGCGTTTTCGGTTTCTTACTGCGGCTCATTTTGTCTCTCCACAATCGGAAGAAGTGAAAGCCGCTGATGTGCGTCCCGGTGACCGCCTTGGCGATTCCCGACAGCGACCGAAAACGCTCACCTTCGTATTCGAAGCCGTCGGCGACGACGTATGCGTTCACGAATTTCAGCCGTAACACTTGAATTCTGCAGCGTCCTGACCTATCCTGCGCAGCAATGAATCACAAAATGAACTGGGGGATAGGGCCATGAACCGAACTCACTATTCGCTTATCGCGCTGGTCGCATTCGCAACTTTTGCATTTACCTCGAACAACGCATTTTCCCAGACACGCTCGAGTACCCGGATCTCAGACGCAGGTCAGCATCGTCGCCAGGGCGACAAAGTAAATCCCCATCGAGCCAAGAGCGAATTTATCCTCAACGAACTCGACTTGCAAAAGGGCGATGCGGTCGTCGACATCGGAGCTGGCGACGGTTGGT
>JAJRVM010000103.1 GCA_024277285.1 Planctomycetota bacterium | reverse complement strand
GTCTTGGGGGATTCTGTCTTGGGCGGCTCGACCGCAGGTCCTTCCAAAGTCGGCGTGTCACTTGGTGCAGCCGCTTTCTTGGTCGGTTCGGTTGGCGTTGGATCCGTCTTTGCCGGCACGGTTTCTTTCTTGTCGGCTTCAGCATCCTTCTTCGCGGGGCTCGTGGAATCGGCTCCCTCCGGCTGCTCATTACGAAAACTCTTGCTCGGTCCTTCCGGCAACAGGTTCAGGTCCGAAGGCATGCCAAAGCCCGACCCGGGCGACAGTCCGGCAGCCGGCTTGGGTGGTTCGGGCGTTTGGTTAGCGAACCAGTTGTACCACTTCTTTGTCGTGCCGAGCGCCAAGCGTTCCGCGCGACGTCCGGCCACTTTCGCTGCGGCCGAATCCTTATCAAGGTCGACGACCTTTTGGTAGCGTTTCATGGCTTTATCCAATTCGCCCGCAGCTTCAAGGGTTTGGGCGAGCCCAAAGTTAGCACGGCTTTGCAGCATCGAGCTATCTTGGACCGCCTTGCTGCCTAGGATACGTTGATAGCCCTTGATCGCATTATCGAGTCCAGTTTCAGCCGTCGCTTTTTCAGAAAACAGCATGCGCACCGCGCGACCTCCCTCGACATCCGCCGCCGTCAACGCAGCCCACAATCCCGCCTGCGTATCGGGAAACTCGTCCGCCACCATATTGAGTTCCTTGACGATATCGCCTTGCGGATTGGAGCCGGCAAACATATATGCGCGCCACGCCTGTGCGGTTTCGTATTCTTTATGCGCACTGAAGTAATACCAGGCACCCAAACCTGCGACGCCCGCCAAGACGACCATCAAGAACGTCCCCACGTGAGGTCGGACTCGATCGATCCAATGCCCCAACTGATCGGCCAATTCGTTCGTCTGCAGTTCGTGCCGTCGTTTCGATTTCATAATACCTAGCCGCGAAGTAGTATTAGCTGGAAAAACCCTCGCCACGCCACCGCATTACGAACTGCGCCGAGGGCACGTTCCAGAAAAAGGGGGGGTAACGAGGAAGGCCGTGAAGGCGTAAGTATAGGACTGGTTTGAGAAAACCGTCAATAGCAGGGCCCCTTTCACTCGAATTGATTCCTGATACGATCTTCGCCCATGGCTGCATTGAACGCTGATCAGAAAAAGGCTGTCGCCACGCTCTCGGGCCCGCTACTGGTCCTGGCAGGTGCGGGGACGGGCAAAACACGCGTAGTGACGTTCCGGATCGCCGAGCTGATACGGCACGGCACCCCCCCCGAGCGTATTTTGGCGGTGACTTTCACCAATAAGGCGGCCAGCGAGATGCAGCAGCGTGTCGGCCAACTGCTGGACAAACGTCAAAAAAAACGCCCCCAGGTCTCGACGTTCCACGCCCACTGCCTGCAGATCCTCCGCCGACACATCCGCCGGCTTGGGTATCCGAAACGGTTCGCGATCTACGATCGAGGTGACCAGGAGGGCCTGGCACGATCCGTCTTGCGCGAGATCCGCGTGGGCAACGAGGCGCTGCGACCGGGCGACCTGCTGTACCAGATCAGCAGCTGGAAATCGCGTTGCATACGGCCCGCCGACGCGGCCACCCTGGCTCAGACCGACAAAGAACACCTAGCCGCCATGGGCTTCAGACGCTACCAACGAGCACTCAAGAACGCCGGTGCGGTCGATTTCGATGATATCCTACTCTGTACCGAAGAGCTCTTCGATAAGCATGCGGATGTCCTGAGTGAGGAAGCGGGACGGTTCGACCATTTGCTGGTCGACGAGTATCAGGACACCAACGGCAGCCAATACCGGATCGTACGTGCACTGGCCGGAAAACACCGCAACCTGTGCGTGGTCGGTGACGACGACCAATCGATTTACGGTTGGCGTGGGGCCGAAGTGGAACACATCTTGCGTTTCGCGCGCGATTGGCCCGACGCGACGGTGGTCCGCTTGGAGGACAATTACCGCAGTACGACCGAGATTATTGAGCATGCCAACCGGCTGATCGTCTTCAACAAGACTCGGCACGACAAGGTTCTGCGTGCCGCTCGGCCCGGAGGCGAAAAGCCCCGCATCCTGCAATGCAAGGACGAGACCGAGGAAGCCAAGGCGGTGGTCGACGAGATTCGCCGCCAGCTGCGCAAGCCAGGCATTGATGCCGGCGACATTGCTATTCTGTTTCGCACCAACGAACAGCCGCGTGCCTTTGAGGCGGAAATGCGCCGCGTCAAGGTACCTTATATTTTGATCGGCGGCACGTCGTTCTTCGATCGCAAGGAGGTGCGTGACATCCTCGCGTACCTCAAGCTGTTAGTCATGCCACGCGATGAAACCGCGTTGTTGCGCATCATCAACATGCCTCCACGGGGAATCGGCGCCCGGACCGTGGAAACCTTGATGGCCACCGCCGTCGAACAAGGTAAGCGGGTCTGGGACGTCGCCACAGACGGCAATCTGGCCGGCACGCTGCCCACGAAACCGGCCGCCGCCGTTGACCGGCTGGTCACGCTGCTCAACAAATACCGCCAACAAGTTCAATCACACACATCGTCGCTCGCCGATATGCTGGTCGACCTGATCGCGGCCGTCGGTTACGAAACCGAATTGCGACGCGTTTATGATGACCCGAACGAACAGCAACAGCGTTGGGACATGGTCCAGGAGTTGGTCAATGCGTTGGCTGCCTTTGAATCAAAGCACGCGAAGCCAGCACTCAGCAAGTTCCTGGATGACATTGCACTGGCAGACCGCGACTTTGGCGATGACAAAGAAGACCAACTGCGTCGCAACGCGGTATCGCTGATGACGCTCCACTGCGCCAAAGGCCTGGAATTCCCTCAGGTCTATATGGTCGGCATGGAAGAGGGGATTCTGCCGCACCACCGCAGCATCGATGCGGACGACAAAGCGATCGACGAGGAACGACGGCTTTGCTACGTCGGGATTACACGTGCCGAGGAGTTGCTGACCTTCTCCTTGGCCTTGACTCGACGCAAGTGGGGCAAGCCGCGTGAAACACTCGCCAGCCGTTTCCTGTATGAAATCACCGGCCAAGCCGAACGTGCTCCGCATCTGCGTCCCAAGAAAGCACGTGCCGCGCACAAGAAACGCCCGGCCAGCCAGACTACCAAACGCAAACGGTCATGAAGGGAGTTGCACAGGGCGGCAGGGCGTGGAGCATTACCTCGTCGCAACGTTATCCACCCTGCGCTCTCCTTTGCCCCTCATCTTCTTTGCCTTTGCTGCCACTCTGACGGTTCTCGTTAGCCCGGATTATTCACGCGTGTTTCCGATATCCGTGTAGCTATGGAAACTGTAGTGGCTTACGCGCATATTACCCAAAACACCGCGAGCTGGGCAGTGAATCATTCGCGTCTCGGGCGGGAAGCTGGTGTGAGGTGGCCAATAGGGAATGCGGAATAGGGAATGCGGAATGCGGAAGTCAAATGTGTACCGTCATGTGTGTTCAGGAAGTAAGTCGCGCTGGAATCGGCGACCCACAATATCGCCCATTCAATGCAGTCCACCCAATCTAGCAGCTCTTCAAGTCGCATGGCCAGCAAAAAGAGGTAACTTGCGGAATCGCCGTTTGAGCAATCTCCTGTCTGGGCTAAACTACGCAGCCACCAGAGCGCGTCGCCGTAGATGGCGTGGCTGGCCAATAACACGACATCCCACCCGCCCGACGCGTCTATTGCCGAGGCAGCATGACGCAATCGGGGCAGGTCGTTTGCTTAGCGAAACAGGTGCAAGGAGGTACCCATGTCGGAGCTGTCACTGCGTTTCTTACACGCGTCCGACTTTCAACTCGACCAGCCGCTTCATGGGCTGACCGAGATCCCCGACCATCTGCGCGACGTGTTGATCGACGGACCGTACCGCGCTGCGGAGCGTGTGTTTGACGCGGCGATTTCCGAGAAGGTGTCGTTCATCTGCCTGGCGGGCGATCTACTGGATCTGAACCACCCGACGGCGCGTGGGCTGTCCTTCCTACACACTCAATTCCAACGTCTCGAAACGCATGGGATCGCCATTTATTGGGCTGGTCAACACCAGGACCCCGATCGCCTTTGGCCGACCGTGATTCCGCTTGCCAAGAACGTTCACTGCTTCCCCAGTTCGGGTATCGATACACGGACGTTTGAAGGCGATGCGGGTTTCGTTGTCAAGATTCTAGGTTGCGGCGGTAGAGGCGACCTTCAGGCCATGGAATTTGCCGCGCCGGCAAGTGGTCAATACTCGATCGCGATCGCCAATGGGCGTGCCGACAGCCATGCGTTGGCGAAGCGGAACATCGATTATTGGGCCTTGGGCGGACAATTCGCCGACCGCAAGACATTGTTTGCTCAACCGACCGTAGCGCATTACAGCGGCACGCCCCAAGGGCGAGCGTCACAGAACATCGGGCCGCACGGTTGCACCTTAGTCGAAGTACGACGTCCGCGCGAAACACGCATCCGTTTCGTGCCATGCGATGTCGTACGTTGGCAGCACGAGCGGGTCATGGTGTCGGCAGCTGCCAGCTGGACTGACCTGCAAGACATCCTGTCGCAACGTGTTGGCGAATTACGTTCCCAGACACCCGCAATCCCGCTGATGGTGCGTTGGACATTGACGGCGGCCGATGGTTCCGTCGACGCCGACACGGTCCGCGACATGGCCGAGAATTCGAGCACCTGGTTGAAGAAGCAGTTTGGCTATCATTCGGAGCCGTGTTGGCCGGTTTCTGTCGACGTGGATGCACACCAACAGATCCCCGCATCGGCCTATGAAGAGGACACGCTGCTAGGAGACTATTTGCGTTCGGTACGTGCGATGCAAGAGGACCAGCAGCTGGCGACCCTGGAATCACCTTGTATTCCCGCTCAGCTGCCTGAAGACTTGCAGTGGCTGGCTGATTTATCCGACACCACGACACGTGATCAGGTGTTGCGCGACGCGGCCGCGCTAGGATCCGCATTGTTGCGTGGCGAGAAAGCAATCTGATCCTTGGAACGTGTTTTAGAATTCGCGGAGGAGCGGCTCGGAGCCGAAGATCGCCTGGGGGCTGCTCCTCAATAGAGATAAGAATAAGAAAACGAACCGATTGTGCGTTGGGAACCCATTTCAAGACACGTTCTTAGGCAAGTTATGCGTTCCCATCACAGTACTATTAGTGTGACTACCTGTTGCGACCCAGCGCAGGCGGTTCTTGACGGTCCCCAACCGTCGCCCCAACTGAAACAAGCTCTCGGGAAAAAGGATGTCCAATGAGAGTCACTGACTTACACGTCGACGGATTCGGCGTTTGGACAGAACTGCATCTGGCCGATCTATCGGATCGAGTGACCGTTTTTTACGGTGCCAACGAAGCGGGCAAAACGACGCTGATGCAGTTCATGCGGACCGTTTTGTATGGTTTTTCAGAGGAGCGTCGCGCGCGTTACCTACCACCCGTTCATGGTGGCCAGGCCGGTGGCCTCATGCAGGTGGAAAACAACCGCCAACGGCTCGATATCCAACGCCATCTGCCGCATGCCGAACGCATCGATGCGCAGGAGCAGTTGGCTCTTCATGCTGCAGATGGTGCCGCGCTGGCGCCAGCGCTCCTGGACCAGCTGCTAACAGGCGTTGACGAACCGACGTTCAATAACGTCTTTGCGGTCGGGCTGCGCGAACTGCAGGAGCTGGCGACGTTGGACGACACGGACGCCGCCGAACTGCTTTACAAGCTGACGACCGGACTCGACCGCGTTTCCCTGGTCGATGTCATGCAAGAGCTCGATGGAGCGTGCCGCAAACTCCTTGATACCGACGATCCGGCCAGCCGAATTGTCGAACTGCAGACGCGCCGCGCTCAGTTGCAATCGCGCGTAGACGAACTATCCGCAACCGGACACGACTGGCTCGCGTTGGAAACGGACCGGCTCCGCCTGGCAGACGACTCAGTCGAGCTGGAGCGGCGCATCGAGACGTTAGTCCGGACCTCCCAGATTGTCGATGTGGCGATTCAGACACGCGACTTGTGGGGCAAACGTGCCGCGCTCAAGCGGCAACTTGAACTGTTGGACCCGGCCCCCGAAGTGCCCGCCGCCAGCCTCGAACAATTGGAACAGCTGGGGCAGTCGATCGAACAGCGGCTGCGCAAAGTCGAACAACTGAAACGTCGTCGCCGTGAAATTCGCCAGGAAGCATCATTGCTGCCATTGAACCCGAAACTCTGGTCACAAGCGGCACGTATCGAAGCGATGACCGAACTGGCCCCTTGGATCGTATCGCTGCAGACCCAGGTCGACTTGCTGCGTGGTGAAGTCCAGGCACTCGAAGCCCGCCTGGCTCATTCGACGACGCCGCTGGTCAGTAAGAACGAGGAAGCGGTCACCGCGCAATTGCCCGAGATATCACGTCGCACTCTCGCCACATTGCGTGCCCCGGCACGCGCCGTGCGCGATGAAACACAACGTCTCAAGCAAGCGCAAGGAGAATTCGAGGCTACGCGACTGCAGTACGACGAAATGACCGTCGAGTTGGAAACGGCATTGTTGGACCAAGGCAAGGAGGATTTGGGCGCTGCCGTCGACCACGCCAGTTCCGAGGTCGCGCTGCTGCGCCGCCATAGCCACCTCGACCAACGCGTGGCGGAAATGACGCGGCAAAGAAAGAAAGTACAACAAGACCATCACGAACTGTTGGGCGATCAAGTCCTGTCGCTCAAGACGCTTGCCTGGCTCGGTGTCCCCTTCGTTATTGGCGTGATGCTGGTCATCGGCGGACTGGTCTGGTCGAGTGTCCCTTCACTCGGTTGGCCGGTCGCTATTCTGGGCCTGGTGGGATGGGGCGTTGCCGTGTTCGCCAAGATCTCGATGGAACGCTCCGCCGTGCACGATTTGGAACAATGTGAACGACAGCTCGATCTGCTTACCAACCAGATCCAACAGGCCCAGGACGAGCTGGACGAAGTGGCCGTCCAACTACCTCGTAACGTCAGCGATCCTGCAAAACGGTTGACACAAACGGAAAACGAGCTCTCCACACTGGAACAGTTACTGCCCCTGGAAGCCAACCTGCAAGCGACTCGGCAACGCGTCCAGGCCACCCAACGGCGTGTCGACCAGCTGACCGAAGCACTAAAAGACGCACACGCACGTTGGCGTAACGCGCTGCGTCGTGCCGATCTTCCCGAAACGCTCTCACCTCAAGCCGTCCGGCAACTGGCCGACGGAAATGAGGAACTGCTGCAGGCCCGACGGCAGCTCGAACTGAAACGCGAGGAACTCGCATCGCGCAGCCAGGAGCTGGCCACACTGGCGGGTCGTGTCACCAACATCGCCGAACAAGTCGATTTGAACTACCCCATTAGCGACCCGCAACAGCTGCTCAATCACCTGGCGGTCGCCGTCTCCGAACAGCAGGCGCTGTACGAACGCCGCAAGAAACTGCGTCAAGAAGATCGCCTGATCCAACGTGATGGCCAACGCATCATTGCCCAACTGCGCGAATCAAAGGCGCATCGACGCGCTATCCTTGTTCGTACTGGCGTCGACTCGGAAGAAGAACTCCGCCGGATCGCCGCGCTGGCCCAACAGCGTCGCAACCTGGAAGAGGAAATGGAGGAGATTGACCAGCAAATGCAGCTTGCGTTGAGCAGTCGATTCAAATTCGCACTGGTCGAACAAGAACTGATCGACCACTCGAAAGAACAGCTCCAACAGCGGCTTGCGCACGTTTCCGAACAGATCCAACAACGTCAAACGGAACTCGCCGCGCTGCACCAACAACAAGGGGCCATCGAACAGCAATCCAAGACGCTCCTGGACGACCGCCGCGTCGCGGACGCCAAGCTCGAACTGAGTTGCGTTGAACAGCAACTGCGCGATGCCGCACAACGATGGCGCGTGCTGGCCGTGACCGCAAACCTGCTGGAAATCGTTCGCGGCATCTACGAAACGCATCGACAACCGCAGACCTTGATCGACGCGTCACGTTTCTTCGAGCAACTGACCGATGGCCAATATGTTCGCATGTGGACCCCCTTGACCGACACCGCATTGCGCGTGGACATGGCGACCGGCGAATCGCTTTCATTGGATGTGCTGAGCTGTGGCACGCGTGAGGCCGTCTTCCTCAGTCTGCGTCTGGCACTGGTGGCCGACTTCGCTCGCCGCGGTGTGCTGCTGCCCCTGGTCCTGGACGACGTGCTGGTCAATTTCGACCTCCAACGTGCAAGTGCTGCCGCAAGAGTGCTTTGTGATTTCGCGCAACAGGGCCATCAAGTGTTGATGTTCACCTGCCACGAACATATCGTCCAGCTGTTCGGCGACCTGCAAGTCACCGTCCGCCATTTGCCAAACCATGCCAATCTGGACGAAGTCGTTTTCCAAGCCGAGGCACCCGAACCGATCGTCGAGGAAGTAGAAGCTTATTACGAAGACGAAAGCGACGTAGAAGAAGAAGTCGAATACGAATACGTCGTTGATGAGGACGAGGAGGAACTGGAGATCGTCGCGGAAGAAGAAGAGGAGGAAGAAGAGGAGGAGGAGGAGGAGGAGGAGTTTGAACTCGAAGACGAAGAACCCGACGAGGACGGCGAATACGTTCTGGAAGACGAAGAAGACATTCTCGAGCAGCCCGCCTACGAATACCTACTGGAAGACCACGACGTAGCAGAAGAAGAAGCAGAAGAAGAGGAAGAGGAAGTGTTCGAGGAGGCAGAATACGAGCAGTGGGATGAATTGGAAGACGACGAACCGGAACTGGGAACGGTTGAAAGGGTAGAGGAGGAAGCGGAAGAAGAACCGGTCGAAGAGGTCGTCACCGAACCGCACGAACAACGGTTCACATGGGAGTCGCCCGAACGCTGGTGGGACGGGTCGACCAGTGGCGGCGCAGCCGCCTAGTGCCGCGAATCACAATTGCCCTGGCGCCAGGCCTTACAACCACCCAGATCGCCCGATGTTACCGGCGGCTACTCGCACCGTGGCGTTGTCTAACTAATCGGTGCCGGGCCAAGCACTCATTTGTCCAACTCACTCGTCCACCTTCCATTCCAGAATCCCGGCAGAAAAGTCATCTTGAAGCTGTGCCGTCACACGTAGTGCTGTCGTCTTCAGACGCGAAAACTTCACCTCATTGAATTGGTCCGCCTCCACGCCAAAATCCGAGACGCCGCGAATGGGTTCCCATTTGCCCGCTTCGTTTCGGTAGAGCAGACGCCACGATGTCGGCAATCGGCAATCGCCTTGCCGTTGATTTTCAGTGCCGCATTTTGACACCAACCTGGCACACGCAAATACAACGGAAAGGAAACCGGTTCGGCAGGATCAATCGTAAACTCGATTTGCTCGTCAAACGGATAGCGTGTCTCTTGGCATACTTCGACCACCGTTCCCGGTCCCACCTTCGCACTGACATCACACTCGCTGTAAAGCACAGCCGCCAGTCCGTTATCGGCCGTGGCAGACCAAAGATGCGTGGCGAAATAAGGCCAGCCATGGCCGAAGTTGTGTTGGCAGCAGCGGTGCCGAGTCGGATCCATCAAGAACATCGGGCCACCGTTCTGAATCTCGGGACTCTTGCTCGCCCTGTCAGACAACACCATATTGGGCGCCGTCAAGTAGCGCAAGGCACGGAAGTCGGCAGTCAGCGCTGCGGGTAGCGAATTGAACGCGACATCCTCGCATCGATCGGCCCACGTCAAGTCGCCGGTGATGTTCAATAGCACTTCGTCCGACAGCATCATCTCCACAATGCCACAGGTTTCGATCGCTTGCTGCGGACCGACATGACCTTCGCGGCAGTTCTCGTCTCCGCCAAACATACCTCCTGGCACTTGCCCGAATTTGCTGCGAATCTCGTCATAGTTTCGGTACGATGCCGTCAAATGCTTCTTGTCATGGGATTGCACGTAAAACGTCGTCGGACCACCAAATGCTTGCGACATATTCACGTTGTGCCAGTTCGCCACGCCATCGGTCCATGACGCCGTGTTGCGGTGGATCTTCTTGCCCAGATCCAACAACCAGCGGTCTCCGGTACGGTTGTAGAGCCAGTAGACACTGTAAAGATTGTCCGCCGCACGTTGCTGCTGCCAAAACGGTGGCAAGAACTCTTTATCGGGAATCCGCAACTCGAAACGAAAATACTCCGTCATCAGTTCGATCACCCGCCGGTCCTGCGTCTGCTCGTAGTATGCTTGCAAGCAGAACAACATGACCATGTTCGGCCACAAGTCATACTTACCCTTCGTGCTCGTGACCGTACTCCGGACGCGCTGCGGACCGAACCAACCGTCGCCTTTCAGGCTGCTCAGCGCACCCTCGATCCAAACTTGCGACTCCTTGATCATGGCAGGATCGTTCAACAAATAGGCGGTCAGAATGTAACCCTTGAGCCAATACGGAACTTCCTCCCAGCCGCGATCACCCGCTCCATTGGGACTCAGCCAGGCATTTCCTTCTTTTCGAAGAAACGGACTGATTTCACCCAAGTGGCCATGAAAACCAGCCGCCTATAGCTGCAACTGCTTGCGTAACCACCCACGCGGCTGTACCGCACCGAGCGGCAACTCGACGAGCGGCGTGCTCATCAAAGGAGCTCGGTAGCCGACATAGTGTGAATTACGTGATTGCGTTGGCGGATGCGCCGTCACACTGACGCTACGCGCACGAGCGTCGGTCAAATCGGCTCCAGTACAACAGACGGGGAACAGGAGCACCGCCGCGACAAGAGCTGACCAGCAGCGCAGATCGCCAAGCCATCGTGAATCGTATCGCATCGCCAGGTCCTATTTTTTCGTGAGGTATGTCTGTTGAGTAGTTGCCTACGCTTGCTGCCAGACGATAGGATAACCTGTTCTGCTGCACTGGGCCAATTAACTGGGCCATTTTAGCAGCCGTTTACGCGCTATCGTTGTCAACGCGTCAGACTTGGAATCCAAAGATGTCCGAATCCAGTGCCTCACGGCAACCACCATGGTTGTGCCGGCCGGTCGGGGGCAAAAAAGAGACGGTAATTGTTCACGGAGCAGCACAAGTCAACTGCGAACGAATGCTGAGGAGCACCAATAGTCCAGATTAAGATTAAGGTAGCCGTTCACGCGAACGTGGCGCACGAGAAGAAAACCTCGGAATATCGAATATCAAACAAGGAGTGCAGAAGGAAGAGCGGCCAGTTGTGATGGTCATGGGACAAATTGCCGTTGACGGGTCAACGCAATGTCTCAGCTTCCATGTTGTAGCTCACATCCACGTTGGTATTAGCTTGTTTCCTTCGGCATTCTGCGGTTCGTCTTCTTCGTGAAGCGTGAATTCTCGTGAACGGTTACAATAGACGAAGCTCACAACTCAGGGCCGTGAGCAGTTACGCTAAACTACAGTGTCAAACCTCCCCCAGAATCCTCGCGGAGCCTCTACTATGACGCACCAACCCGAAGTGCCAACCGACCCTAACCGAAAGATCGACCGTCGACGATTTCTTGCCACTGCCACTGCCGCGACCGCCGCCACACTGCCACTTGCAGAAGCCCTGGGCGACGAGGCACCGGCAAAGCCTGCATGGACCATGAAACTGTCTACTTCCTCACTCCACTATCGCAGCTTGTCCCTGATCGAAGCCTGCCAGCGTATTGGCAAACTGGGGTTTGAAGGCATCGACGTCTGGGCCCATTTTGAATGGGCTGGACCGCTGTGCGAGCACTTGGAGGAAGGCGTCCAAAAGATGGGGCCAGGCCGGTTCGCCGCGCTGCTACAGCAGAATAAGCTCGCACTGTTCGCGGCATCCTGTTACTCGGTGAAGGTCAAGCAGTTCGCGCCGCTACTGGGCAAACTGGGTGGCTGTGTGATCGTGCGTGGCAGCGGCGCTGTACAAGGCTCGGCCAAGACGATCAAGCTGGCCGAATTGAAATCGCAGATAAAACATTTCATCGACTCGCTCAAACCGGAACTCGATCTGGCCCAACAGAACAACTGTACGATCGCGATCGAGAACCACTCGGGCACGTCGCTTCTGAACCGGCTTGATTCCATCAAGATTTTCACCGACTTGAATCAACATGAACATCTGGGAATCGCGTTGGCTCCGTATCATATCCAACTGAACAAGGAATCTCCCGAACAGGCGATTCGCACGGCGGGTGACCAACTGAAGTTCTTCTACGCATGGCAGCACGGCACCGGAACGAAACAACTGCCAGGCATTGGACCAACCGACATGGGCCCCTGGCTGCGTGCGTTGGCCGAGATCGATTATCGGGGCTACGTCAATCCGTTCATGCACCACGAGCCAGACCCCGACGACATGGATCGCGTTCTGAAGACCAGCCGCGACTATCTACGGAAAACCTATGATCAACTGTTCTTGGGATCGTGACGCGAATCGATTGACAACTGACAGTCTGCCGTTAGACCGTTAAGCTCGGCGCAGATAACGGTCCTCAAACGACTTTGTGCGACTTGTGAATCGGTTTGTCAAGCGAGCCGAAACACAACCCAAGAAACGGGCCTCTTACTTGCTTGACCGCACGGAGTGCGGTCCCACGCCTTACTCATTTGACCGCACGGAGTGCGGTCCCACTCTGCGTCCCGATTGCAGACGAAGACCCAGCAGGCGAAGTCCGAATAGGGGAATCACCATCATCGTTGTGTAACTTAGCAACAGCGCGCTAATCATTCTCAATCCCTCGATGCCCCCAGCACTTCCTGTCGCCAGAACGAAGACCCATGAGATGAGCAACAGGCAAAAAACGGTGTGACTGACAATCCCCAGCAACGCCAACGTCACACGTTTGGCACGCAAAGCCATGAAGAGAATCGGCAGCGTGCCAAACACGTTCATACTTGTGCAGACCAGCCCCGACACGAGAATGACCATTCTTTCGTCTGACACACCGAACAGACCAATGCTCAGGCCCAACCTCGCACTGCCGAGTGCGCCCGCCACCAACGCGGTGAATAGCATGATCCCACGTGTTGTCAGAGGGCGAGGCGAAACCGCTTCACGCATCGGCTGCGGATCGACAATTCTCCATCGAAACAGTTGCCCCATGGCCCAAAGTGGCAATTGCACGACAAGCCAAACTAACGGCATGAACAAGAGCAATGGGGCCGTATCATCACTTAACTGGCCCAACGTATGATTGGCCGAATAGTCGTAACCGGCACTCCAGATTGCCAGCAAACCGACGGCGGAAATGAAGCTCAACCCCATTCGCTGCACAGGAGTTCCCGGTCCCAATGCGCTCCATGCCGTTACCAAACAGACCGCGGCCAGTATCGCCCCCACGCAGAAGGAAACCAATACGGCCTCGACATCATTGGGCGAATAGGCATCCATCAACGGCGCAACCCCCGCGCAACAGATCATGAATACGACCGTCGCACCGGCCAAGAGCACTGTACCGCCAACGGTGTTGGGTGACGCCATGATGAGTGTTGTCTCCGAAGGCGCGGTCTGCTACGTTACTTTCGCCGGTATCTGGCCTGTCGTGATTCCACCCTAGACAAGCCCGATAAGAATCAGGTCTCACCGAAACGATGTGTGCCAACTTGGTCCAACAGCAAACCAGCCGCCTCGACTTGCCGTGACCGGCGCGTGTCTGAATGGAGCCGATGCCGTGACGATTCCGCCCGTGTGGTCCCATCCGGCTCGCGCCAAGCAATCCCAATGAAGACGATGCCGTCAAGATCCTTCGGAGCATCGGGGCCCAAGTGACCGGTAATCGCCCCAGCAAAATCCGCTTCGGCAGTGCGGTGCAGAATGCCCTTCGCCATCGCCATGGCCACTGTGGCGCTGACCACATCCCACTGCGTAATATCGTCGGCCGCCACGCCCAGCCAATCGACCTTGGTTTGCTCGCGATACGTAACCGCGCTGCCACAAAGCCACCGTGAGATTCCCGGGACGCTCGCCAGCGATGCGGACGCCAAACCAGCCGTACAACTTTCCGCAAAGACAATCCGCCTGTTGGTCACGGCAAGATATCGCGCCAGACGTTGAGCTGCTTGTGAGAGCGTCGACATGATGAAATCCTCCAGCCGTCAGGCGACGAGTGAAGAAGTTTATTGGGCTGGCAAAACTCGTTTACCTACGGGGCAAGCGCGTGGGGGTCCCTCACTTCGGCAAACGCTGCAAACGGCTAAACAGGTGCGCTTCCGCTAACCGTCAGTTATGTAATACCCTTCGTCATCAGCGCGTATCGGATCGCGATTGGGGAAGAACATGGCGAACAACACCAGGCACAACGCACAGACCGAGGCACAGCTTAACCAGATCGCCATCCAGTTGCGGTGTGTGGTCTCTCCTACCGACTGCGTGAAAAATGCGGTGACCCATCCACCGGAGAACCCACCGACAAAGAACCCGAGCGACAGGACAAACACACCGTACAGCGTTTGCATGCTGCCACGCACGTCAATCGGAGCAATACGATCAACATACATATAGCCGACGGCCATAAAGCAACCGAAACAGAACCCGTGCAGCGCTTGGCCGACCGCCGCAATGGCCACTTTGCCAGTCGGAGTCACGTCAAGATAAAAGACCAACGCGAACAAGAGACAACGCAACAGGTAAGCACTTAGACCCAACAACATCGTTCGCTTGAAGCCAAGCCGCTTGATCAGCAACCCTAACCCGGCGAGTACCGCCAGTTCGCAGATCTGGCCCACCGAGCTGATACTCTGTTCGTAAGCCCCCCAATCGCCCGTGTCGAGAATATCTCGCATGAATGGGCTGAACCATGCTTGGACGAATTGATGTGCGATCGCGATCAAGAAGCTAACGATAACCAAAACGCGAAAATCCTGGTTCCGCATCATGTTGATCACGATGCCAGGCGCGTAGCTCTGCTTCTTGCGTTCCGGTGGTGTATGCGGCAACGTCAGGCTGTAGAAAGCCAGCACTATTCCCGCTGCCCCAGACAACGTAAAGACAATCGAACGTGCGGCGTTGAGTTCTTCGCCCTTCAAGTCGTACAGCCACCAGAACTCGACCAGATAGGCGGGGACAATGAACCCTAACGTCCCAAACAGCCGTATCCACGGAAACTCGAGTTCGCTGTCCTTCAAGTGTTGGAAGGCCAACGAGTTGCTAAGCATCATGGTGGGGACGTACAAGATCGAATAGACCGTGCCTAGGACAATGACCGGCACAACCGCAGTCTGCGTCGCGAGCAACAGCATGAGAACGCCACCGACCAAGTGACACATCGCCATGACCCGCTCGGTCGCAAAGAACCGGTCCACTAACTGGCCAATGATGAAGGGCGCCAAGATGGGGCCGATCGACAGCGCCGAGATAAATAGTCCCGCTTGAATGCTGGTAAAACCGAGCGTCCGTTCCACATACACGGCTGCGATCGGCAAATAAGCGCCTTGGACAAAATACTGCAGGAACATCATCAGCGAGAGACGCCCTAGCAACGTGCCCGACGATCGTTGGTCACCTAACACTTCCTTTTGCACTATCGACATTACCGGCAATCTCCCAGGCCTCGGACCGATCTAATCCCTAGAAGCTACGAACGTTGACATGCTGATCAACGATTCTGTTCAACGATAGGATCTCACCGTTCTAGCAAATTGACGCGCGCGCCGCTACGCGGGGAGCGGAACCGGTGAGATAAATGCCGGGGAGACACATGCCGTGTCCAGTGGCCATCCAATCGCCCTAACCGAGCATTTTCTTTCGGACGTGAGCCTGAAACCGCTCGATGCTGACCACGCGCCGCTTGTGGACACCCCGAGCAATCGGCTCATGCGCGTCCTCGGCAGTCACTTGAAACGTGACCAGAGTGCGATCCACATGGATCACCCGTGCCACACAATGGACTTGATGCCCTTTGGGAGTGGCCGCCACGTGCTCAACATCAACGCTTATCCCCACCGATGTCTCGCTGGGCTCAAGAACACCAGACAACGCATCACGCGCCGCATGTTCCAGATACCAGATCAGCGACGGTGTGCTGAGCACGGCCAATGCCGCGTCATCGGCGATGTCGATACTGTGCGATTCCAGGACCGTGAATACTTGCTGGCCGGTGTCGCCAACTTTGGGAAGACGCTTCATGTTGCTCCTCAATCCAGCACGCGACGGTGGATGACCGAATAATATCGAAATCGGCCGGACATATGCGCACCGACCGAGGCAATGATGATCACCGTAAACAAGATCGGCACTCGGTAGCTCCAAGCCCACGGGATACTCGCCAACAGCCCCAATTTCGCCATCACGAATAGCCCTCGTCCTTGATAGAACCAGCACAGACGCGGGAAAGACTCCAGCAGAATCAATGCCGCACCCGTGACAATCGTTGCTTGCAGCCATGGCATGAGTTGCGTCTTCGGAACATCAAACACGTGCCCGCCGACCAAGACACTCGTCACAGCAATATGTGCGGTGCGCATGCCGATGTTCCACGCACGCGTGTAGGGGATACGCCACCGCAAACCATCTTCCGATCCGTTCCCTTTTGGTTTCATCCAAGTTCCTCTCGCCCTGTCTCGCCCGGCAGACTTCGCACACTCGGGTCCGATTATAACCGACAGCGCCGTTCGCAGCGACGCACTCGCGCGGGTAATCGTTCACACAGTCCAAGCCAGCATGGATATGCTGGGATGTCCGAGCGGCGGTCAATGGCAAGTTTTCGGTTCGACCGTTGGAACGAATGAGGTGTGTTGCATGTAGCTGACCAGTCGTGCCCCCGGCCGGGGCAAGCCCGGCGGAGGGCCTATTCGTGCTCAGCGTTTATCAACGTTGGTTAGCGGTTCCTCTGCCGGACGTGCCGTTCGCGGCGTCAGTGTGCCAATCTTCAACAGACTGCTGCCCGCCGATGGCGTACAGACGGTGACGCCCGAGGGCAACGAGTTCGGCTGGTAGAACAGCCGGTTCAAGCGGTCCATCAATTCGCTAACCGCAGCCGATTCGACCAGCACCATGGCACAGCCGCCAAGGCCGGCGCCGGCGATCTGAGCGCCAAGGACACCGGGCGTGCGACACGCGATATCGACCAGGGCATCGATTTCACGAATACTGCAACGATAGGCGCCAGGTTGCAGAGCGATTTGTGCTGCCACACCGCGCTGGTGATCCCAGCTGATCAAATCGTCGATCAACGCGTGCAGGCGATCGTCAGAAATGTCGATCTGGAACGGCGTGGCGTTCAGTTGATCGTCTACGTGGTAACAGCGTTCGCCGTCATGGGAGATCTTCATCAGTTTCCCGAGTTCGTACATGTCTCGTTTTTCTAAGCAGACGGCTGCCTGGCGGGCACGAGCACACTCGGCGATTCCAAACCACATCACGCCGCGCACCGGGTAGACGCGATCTGCTTCCACGCGGTCGAAATAGGGCGCCAACTGCTCCCATGCTTCGTGCGTGGAAAACCGATGCCGCACCTCCTGGGCCGTCAGCGATTCGGGCAGCGACAGGAGAATCTCATAAATCCGTTCGGTTGGTACCTTCAGCACGTCACTGTCAATATCACGTACGTATTGAATCAGAGGAGCAAAGTTAGGAAACTCCTCCCGAACCAGCACCACTCCTAAACGATACGACGCGACGCGCGCGTTGAAGGCCAATTTCGCCCCGGCAGCCTTCTTGGCTTGCATGAACGAGTTGCAGACCACCATCCGATGTGTCTCGGGGAACTGGATCTGCTGAAGCAATTCAAAGTCATGGAACTTGACGTGGTTGATCGTTCCCTTCGCACCGTATTTCATCGCCGCATGGTCGGCGCTACCGCCACGCGTGCCGACAAACCACTCACCTTCGCCACAAAAGTTCACAAACTGGCTGGGAGTCACTTCCAGTCCGTGCAGTGCCGTGGCCGCCTCGGCGGTCGACACGACCAGTGCCGAGGACGAGCTCATGCCGGCCGCCACAGGGATGTTGCCATGCACCACAATGTCCATGCCTTGAAGCAGCCGATCACGAAACGCCATCTGCACCCGCAGTATCGCCGCTTCGATGTAGATGCTCCACTGCCCTGCCGATTGACGCAGATGGCGTTCCAATTCTTCGCAGTTAATACAGCTGAGCCAATCGTCCCAATTCAACTGGCTGACCAGACGCCCGACCGAAATCGAAGCGTCCGGGAATTGATCGGGAGCGACATTACGCACTTCGATTCGGTCGTCATCGCGCGGCGAGACGATCATGACCACTTCCTGATTGACGGCCATCAGGTTACAACACCCGCCTTGATAGTCGATGTGACGTCCCATCACGTTGATCCGACCAGGCGAACGGACAATGATGGCGTGCCGGTCGTCTCCAAACTCGGCCGCGAATCGCAATAATGTCGCTCGAAAGGCCTGACGCCGCTCGTCCAATAGCTCCGCGTCGTCACCGTAATTCTCCGCCAGTGCCGAATCGGTTTGCGGGACCGCGTCATCGCTTTCCGGAAACAGTTCCAACCACTCACGAACCGTACGAATTGTGGTATTCCCGAGTCGCTGTTGCAATTGGCTGAGTGACTGTTGCCGCCGACCACGAAAGTAGTCGGTGATCCGCAGCAGTTCTTCCGGATCGTTGTACGACATCACATCGTGCGGTGAATCAGTTGCGACCACACCCGCGCGGAAGCGAATGCCGTTGTCGTCGCGAGCCGATAGAATCGCGCCGATCGCGTCGGTCAGATATTGTTCACTTTGAGCATTGTCGGCGCCCATGTGTTGCAGCCCGTACGCAAGCACGCCTTTGCGCACCAGATAGACCGATTCATTGCGCAGTGGCGCTTGCATCGCGTCAGCGGCGGCCAGCGGTGTCGGGTCGTCGCCCAACCGAAAGTCGTTCGGTACTTTGCGCAACGAGTCGATCAGTCGCGTCCGTTCCAAAGTGGCAGTCGCGGGGATCTGCGCCAATTGACGTGCCAAGTGTTCGTCAAAGACCAGCTCCATGGGTAGCGATTTCCCCGCCTGCTCAGCAAGCATCTGGTTAATTTGATCGCGGCTGACATCCTGGTCCGTTGCGTGCAACCAGGTGGCAAGTGCGGCGCGGCAAGTCCGTAAACGAATGTCAGCCACTTCCGCAATCCCGGCCGGTCGTCCCGCCGCATCGACCAACACTCTACCGGCCGACGCACCACCTAACTCGGCGGGTGTCGCCAGAATCTGCAAGTCGCTGCCACTGGCGTCGAACTGGTTGATTAGATTGGCCAGTACCGCGGTATCAATGATCTTGTCGCCAGCAACGACCAGCACACGCGCCGAATCACTCATGGGCGCAAGAGCTTGCAGCCCACAGCGCGCGGCGTCTCCAGTCCCTAGTGCATTGGCCTGGTAGGCGAACACCACATTTGAATACTGCTCGCCGACCGTCTCGACCACTTGTCCCGCCATTTCGCCCACAACCACGACGTTTTGCACCGCCCCCAGCCGATTGAAGGTATCGAGTGCTCGAATGATGGTCGGCACGCCGGCCACGTCAAAGCAGACTTTGTGCATATAACGGTTGCGCATCCGCCGGCCCTTGCCTGCGGCCAACACGATCGTGAACAGGGGTGAGTCGTCAGGCATGATTTGAAAGCGAAAGAAGGGAAAAGATGGGAAGAAACCACTCTTCCAGTGTAATTGCCCACCTTGTCCCCGCTAGAGCGCCAGTGACCGCCGGCCTGACGACCCCGGCAAGGACCGCTACGCCTTCGGCCCGGCAGGGTCGGTACAGCCTCTGCCGGTGCCGTCAGGCACCGGTGTGGTTTGAACAAGTAACCGAAAGCCCCAGAGGGGCGATACAAGCGCAAACGCCAGCCAGAGCAGATCGGCCTTAAACGAAGCGACAAACCGCGTCCCAAGCAGTACCGCCATTGTTGTCCGAAACTCATCAAGGCACCACCAGCACAGCGACCTGTTCCGGTTCGAGCGCCAACGCGACTCCACCGTCGGTGATCAGCAACTGCCGATCGCCAACCAGCTCATGGCAGGTCGAACCAACCGGTGTATCGAACCGAATCGTCACTTCGCGAGGCACGTCGCTGTCATTGAAAACGGTGAAGGTCTTTTCGCCAAACCGCTCGACATGAACATGTTCGTCGTTCGACGTGGCGCGAGTAACAGGTTCCCAGCCCGCTTCCGCCACGCGCCGGCAGAGCGGGACGTACTTCTTGAATAGAGGCCGGTCGCGGTTATACAACTCGGGGCGCGTAAAGTAGTGCCCTTGCGATGCGTTATGGCTAAAGAAGCCGGGGAACATGCCAAAAGCAAGCGCGCGCTGCATGTACTTTTCCACTAGATCATGAGAGAAATCCTCGAACCGCGTGTTCATCAGGAAACAATACGGTTTGCCCTTACACAATGCGCGTCGATACAAGAGATCGGTGTCGGACATCGGTTTCCATTGGCCGTTCGGGTTCCAATTGGTTTCCGTGCCGATCACATCCAGCAGGGGCACAAGCCAGCAGAGTCGACGAGGAGTCGAATTGGCCATCATCAAGTGATCCATCGCGTGGATGTCGGCCGCGATCCGCTGCGCGTAGGCCTGGGCAATCAGCCCACGAAAGATGGCGGGTTTGTGCGAAGTGGCCGCGAAGCAGAGTGGCGTGGGAGCGGCGGCGAAATGATCGCGTGCAAAGTCCAATTCGTCGGTCACATACCCTTCGCTCGAGTCGATATATTCGCCATCCAAGTTGGCCTTTCGCTGCGGGCCGTATAGCTGATTCTTGAGTTTCGCGTTCCAGTTTACGTAAAAGTGGTTCGGAGTCCCCGGAATGTTCGGCATCGAGTTCATGCTCCACACAGCACCGTTGCACCAAGGTGTGTCGAGCATGCGCGCTACCAGGTTCCCCTCATCATCGCGGTACCCGCTCGTGACAAGTGTCTTGGACTCGAGGTTCCCTTTTTTCTCGGCCAGCTGTTTGGCATACGCAGTGGCCGCATCCAAGGTGCGCGGCACATCGCGGGGCATGCGCATCCACCAGGTCATCGGTTCGGTATAACGAAACGTAATGATCCCATGAGCGTCGTCCCACGCTGTCTCGCCGTTCCCTTCCTTGAATTTGAATCCGAAGTCTTCAAACTTTTCCACTTGGCTAATCTTCGCGAACGGCATCCATAGCCCCTGCTCCGGCGTGCGACACTTGAACGAATCGGGGAACAGTTTGTAATAGCGATCCAACGCACCACGAAACTGTAAACGTGCATCGAACGTGAAGCGACAAAGACGGACATGAGCGGTCGGTTTTTCCGGCGTCAGGCCGATATCGTACGCCAAGAACAACTCGCCCGTCGCGGCGTTGTAACCAATCCGGTAAAAGGCGGGACGCGCCATGTCAATGCCCAATGCAACTCCTTGTCGCTCACTTCCCACACCGCCGAGCGGATAGCGCGACAACCGGCCGTTGGCGCCGATCCGAGTGAACCGGGAAGCATTCATCCACTCGCTTCTGGCATCAATCGGTTCGGTCCTGCGCGGGGTGTCGAACCAGCGGAGCTCTTTGCCGTCAACCGGCACGGAGTAAACCAGCGTGATCGCGCGGTCCTTTCCTGTCGTATCGGTTAGCTTCACGTCCAGATAAACACCCGCCTCACCGTCACTCAACTTCGCAGCCGTCTCGTGGCGTTCCAACCGCAAACCCAACGCCTGTTGCTTGATCTGCACGAAATCGCTGTCGGCAGCCACGTCGCGCACCTGAAATCCTTCAGCCGGGGCACCTGGCAGGACTACCGGAACGCCATCGAAACGCGCCGCGCCGTCCGGTGTTGGTAACTGCCGTAACTCCGGGGCTCGAAACCAGGCCTTGCCGGAGTGGCCGCGCAACAGCAGATTCATGGACACGTGCCGCACCGGTTTCTCGGGAAAGATAACCACTTGCCGCTGCTGCCAATTGTGTGTGCCCGTATTGAACGATGCGGTTTGCCCCCAAAGATGCGAGCCGTCCATGTAGACGAGATCGATATAGAGTGAATAGTTGCTGTCGGCCGAGCCAGAAACAGCTTCGCACCGACTTGATACCTTTGCCACAAGCGGATCAGGTTGCGTCTGGTTCAACACAACACTCTGACTCAATCCGCGCTGCGCCTGCTCGTCATTGCCGTTGTCGCATAGCCATACTCTGCCTTGCCGCTGAAATCCCTTTTGCCAGGGGCGCCAAGCGTCGCCGCGCAACAGGTTTTGCCCCGCTTGCTCGATACGAATCACTCGCCGGACGACGGCGCCGTCAGCGGCATGAGCGTTTGCCCCAGAAAGGAAGCTGACAAGTACGCCTAGCGTTGCGATAAGACATGGCCGATGCATGTGAATAATCTCCCTGAACACGTGTTCGTGAAATCGCAATTCGGTTTCCGCCAAGCGATGATTAAAGGTGAGGCTACCAGCTGGCCAGTTGTGGCACTACCGGGACAAGCCCGGTAGAAGCCTGGGGCGACTACTCGACCGTCACGCTCTTGGCTAGGTTACGTGGTTTGTCGACGTCACAGCCGCGCAGGACGGCAATGTGGTAGGCGAGCAATTGCAGGGGAATGACGGCGACCATGGGCTGTAGAAACTCTTCGACATGCGGGATGCGGATAACGTCGTCAGCCAGAGCATCAACGCGGGTGTCGTCTTCTGCCGCAACGGCGATAACGGGACCGCCACGCGCCTTGACCTCTTCCAGGTTGGCCATCACTTTGTCATAGACGAAGTCCTGTGGCATGATAAACACGCTCGGCGTCTTCTCGTCAACCAGTGCGATCGGCCCATGTTTCATCTCGGCTGCCGGGTAGCCTTCCGCATGTATGTAACTGATTTCCTTCAGCTTCAAAGCGCCTTCCAAGGCGGTTGGGAAATTGTACTGCCGGCCAAGGTAAAGAAAGTTATTGAACTGACAATACTTCCCCGCGATCTGGCGCACGTGGTCATTGGTTTCGAGCGACGTGCGAATCTTGTCAGGCAGGCCACGCAACGCGTCGATAATCCGCCGGCCGGCCGAGTAACTCAGGTGGTGGAGGCGACCGAAATAGAGTGCCAACAGCGTCAAGGCCAGGCACTGCGAAGTATACGCCTTGGTCGAAGCGACACCAATTTCCGGGCCCGCGTGCAAGTAAATGCCACCGTTCGCTTCCTGCGCGATCGTGCTGCCCACGACATTGCAAATTGCCAACGTCGGATGCCCCTTGCGTTTCATTTCCTTCAGCGCGGCAAGTGTGTCTGCCGTCTCACCACTTTGCGTGATCGCGAACAGCAGAGTCCCATTGTCCACCGGCGGGTTGCGGTATCGTAGTTCACTCGCATATTCCACTTCGACCGGCAAGCGTGAAAGCTCCTCGATGGCATACTCGCCCACCAGTGACGAATGCCAACTGGTGCCGCATGCCGTCAGCAGGATGCGTTTGATGCGGCGCAGCTCCTGCGTCGACAGGTTCAAGCCACCGAACACGGCCGTCGCATCTTCATCGCTCAGCCGACCGCGCATGGCGTTTTCCAGCGCCTCGGGCTGCTCGAATATTTCTTTCAACATGTAGTGCGGGTAACCGTCCAAACCGACTTGGCCCGAGTCCATGTCCAACAGCTCAATGCTCGGTTGCACCTGACCTTGCTCGCGATGTGTCACGCGCACGCCACCGGCGGTGACGACGGCCAGTTGGTGGTCTGCCAGGTAGATTATCTTGTCCGCATGCCCGGCTAGCGGCGACGCGTCACTTGCCACGTAATGCTCGTTGCTGCCAATGCCAATCACCAGCGGGCTACCCAGTCGCGCGGCGATCATTAGATCGGGATGTGATCGAAATAGAACGACGAGCCCATAGGTGCCCTGAAGTTGATCGAGCGTGTCCATGACCGCTTGTAGAAGCATTGCCGGCGAGTCGGTGGGTTCGCTGCCATCCACTTGCGACGCCTCGAGTTCCGCCAGGCAGTGGCCGATCAGGTGAGCAATCACCTCGCTGTCGGTCGCCGAGGCGAAATCATGCCCGAGGTCCTGCAGCCGCTCGCGCAGTTGACGGAAGTTCTCGATCACGCCGTTATGCACCACGGCGATCGCCTGGGACTGGTCCAGATGTGGATGCGCGTTCGCATACGTTGCGGAACCATGCGTGGCCCAACGCGTGTGGCCAATCCCAATCGAACCATCGGGAGGTGTTGCGCCTAGTGCTTGGGCCAGCATGTCAATGCGGCCTGTCGCCTTGGTGATGGCGAACGTGCCGTCCGTGGTGATCGTCCCGACGCCCGCACTGTCGTACCCGCGGTATTCGAGTCGACGCAGACCTTCGACCAGAAACTCCGTTGCACTTCCCGTTCCGACATACCCGACGATTCCGCACATGCTCGTTGCCTCTTGAGAAGTTGTTCTCGTATCGCTAAAGGTTGTTTTGACTCAGTTCGCGTTTCGACTCATCCGACTGCACCTGCCAGAAACCGCCGCCCACGGCCGTGGAACCGAATTGCATCCAAGCCCGCCCAGACGAAGTCACTCGTCCCAGCTGGCTGTTCATTGCCAGCCGCGACTTTACGTTTGGACAAGCCGCAGTGAGAATAGCGCGTCGGTGCATCTTTCGCGCGCCGGCGCCTTTACAAGTGTGGAACACATATCGAGCCGGGGCCCTCTCGCTCGGCCGACTCGACTCACAACCACCCTGCCTAACTTCAAGCTGGGCCAATTGTACCGGCAATGCCGATTCTGACCACGGTCATTCCGGGGCGGATAGACCGCGAACAACCCCCAAGAGCGGCAGGACCGCCAACCAACTACGAGCTGCCACTCGGACCGCTATCGCCCCGCTCCCGTGGGTCGCCGGAATTTGCACGAGAAAACGAGGGTATGACCCTCAGTAGCAAAGCAGGTAACCGTTCACGGAAACGAGGACCGCTATCGGCACATTTGGAAAGGGACCGCTAATGGACGCGGATAGACGCTGATGAAAGGACGCTCCGCCGAGCCTGCCCCGGTCGGACGTACGACGGGTCAGCTACCAGCAACGCGTCCTTCGGCGAATGCGTGCTGAACGAAACGATCTAGGCATTGTGGTGGAAATAGGTTATGAACAGCGAGTTGACTCTAAGAACCAGTCACATAACCTGGCTGGCCTCGTTAATTTGCTCGGTATTGGCGGTACTTGCCGATAGTTTTTTGGCAGGACCTCAACCAGTAAGCCGGCGTACCCGCAGTTTGGCGTCGATTCAGCCTGCCAGAGTTTGGCAACCAAGCATTCAGGAGAAGGCCATGGATGGTCCGGCCCCGCAGCTTCGCGTTCACTACCGCAGCTTCATTGTCATTCCAGCTCGTTTGGCATCGACTCGCTTGCCGCGCAAGCTGCTGTTGAATGAGACGGGGCGTCCCTTGATCCAGCACACCTACGAGTCGGCACTGCGCGCCAATCGGCCAGCCGGGATCTGCGTGGCGGCGGACCATCCCGAGCTGGCCCAGTGTGTGCACGATTTCGGCGGCAACGTATTGATGACCGACCCGCAGGCCGCCAGTGGCACGGATCGCGTGGCCGAAGTGGCACGGGCGATGCCCGATGTTGACATTTTTGTCAATGTTCAGGGCGACGAGCCGGAAATATCGGGGGACGCGATCGATTTGGCGATCAGCATGCTCGAGCGGAACCCGGACGCCGTCATGGCGACGTTAGCGACGCCGATTCGGTGCCGCCAACAACTCGAGGACCCGGCGTGTGTCAAGGTCGTCTGCGATCGTCGCGGCGCGGCACTCTATTTCAGTCGCAGCCCGATTCCACACGCTCGGCAATGGGACGATTCCCTGCTGGCAGCCGAACCCCCTCACTTTTTGCAGCATATCGGCCTCTATGCCTACCGGCGCTCATTCCTGCTCGAGCTAGCGCAACTCGCCCCAACGCCGCTCGAGAAAGTGGAAAACCTTGAACAATTGCGCGTCCTCTCGGCCGGCCACACGATTCTGGTTTCGGTGATCGACGAGCCAACGGTCGGAATTGACACGATTAGTGACTATCGGGCGTTTGTCAGTCGGGCGATGAGTTGCTAAGATTCAGTCCCAGGGTTGATCGCCCTGGAGCTTGCCTGACAGCCCGCTCTGTGGCGTGTCCTCTGCCCCCCCAAGTAGCTTAATCGGCTGCTAATCCGGTTGTTTATTCCGGTCGCGGTGCGTTTGTGGTTGCGCGCTGCGACGTTTTTCGTTCAACTTTGAACCCAGCGGCGCAAAAAGCGTCCCTTTCAACTGATCCGCGACAGCGACCAGGAAGGTTTCAATTTTCATGACCAAGCATATTTTTGTGACGGGCGGCGTCGTCAGTTCGCTCGGTAAAGGACTCACAAGTGCCTCGGTCGGCATGCTGCTCGAGCAGCGTGGCCTGACGGTCCGTATGCAGAAATTAGATCCCTATATCAACGTCGATCCGGGCACGATGAGCCCCTATCAGCACGGCGAGGTCTATGTGCTGGACGACGGCAGCGAGACCGACCTGGATCTGGGGCACTATGAACGTTTTACGCACAGCCCATTGACGCGTGATGCGAACTACACGACCGGTCAGATCTATTTGAAAGTCATCGAAAAAGAGCGGCGTGGCGAGTTCTTAGGCAAGACCGTTCAGGTGATCCCCCATATCACCAACGAAATCAAAAACGTAGTCCACAAGCTGGCCGACGACGATGTGGATGTGGTCATTACCGAGATCGGCGGTACGGTCGGCGATATCGAGAGCCTGCCGTTCCTGGAGGCCATTCGCCAATTTTCGTTAGACGTTGGCAAGGAGAATTGCCTGTATATTCACCTGACGTTGGTGCCTTATTTGAAAGCGGCCGGCGAGCTTAAGACCAAGCCGACTCAACATTCGGTCGGCCGATTGCGGGAGATCGGCATCCAGCCCGACATCTTGATTTGCCGTACCGAACGATCGATCTCGCGCGAAGATCGTGAGAAGATCGCGTTGTTCTGTAACGTTCCACTCAACGCGGTCATCGAGGAAAAAGACAAGGACTTCTCCATCTATGAAGTGCCGTTGAGCTTGGTCGAACATGATCTGGACGCCTTGATCATTAAGAAGCTGCAACTTCCACCCGGAAAGCTCGACCTGGACAAATGGCGTGAGCTGTTGCATCGCTTGCGCAACCCGGAACATGAAATCAGCATCGCGGTCGTGGGCAAATACGCCGGCCATTTCGATGCCTACAAATCGATCTACGAATCGTTGGACCATGCGGGGATTCACAACCGCGCTCAGGTACGCATTGGCCGGGTGCTGAGCGAGGCGATCGAACGTGAAGGGCCCGAGCGACTGCTGGCCGGTTACGACGGGATTCTAGTCCCCGGTGGGTTTGGCGAACGGGGCATCGAAGGCAAAGTCGATGCGGTACGATTTGCACGAGAACGCAATATCCCGTTCTTCGGGATCTGCCTGGGCATGCAATGTGCCGCGATCGAGTTTGGCCGCAACGTGGTGGCCCTGAAAGATGCACACTCCACCGAATTCAACAAAGATACGCCGCATCCCGTCATCTGCTTGCTTGATGAACAACGCAATGTCACCGACATGGGTGGGACCATGCGGTTGGGAGCACAACCCGCGCGGCTAGCCTCGGACAGCAAAGCACAAGCCTGCTACAACACCGATATGATCTCGGAACGTCATCGCCATCGATATGAGTTTAATAACGTGTATCGACAGCAGTTCCTCGCTCACGGCGCCATCTTCGCCGGTACCAGCCCGGACGATTCGTTAGTCGAGATATTGGAACTGCCGTCGCATTCTTGGTTCGTTGCCGTGCAGTTTCACCCTGAATTCAAATCGAAACCAACTGCGGCGCATCCGCTGTTTGCCGGCTTTATCGAGGCTGCGATAAGGCGCCGTACTGAACGTTCCGAACGCCCGCAGCCAGCCGACAAATCCTGATCCAAAGGAGACCGACGATGAGTGACGTAAATCCCGACAAATCGCAGCAACCTGACGAACCTCGAATCATTGTGGATGAAGACTGGAAGACGCAGGTCGAGGCCGAAAAGAAAGCCGCGGAAGAGGCAAAGACGAAGCCGGAGGCCGACCCTCAGAACGCTGGCGCGCCGTCAGCCGATGCTGACTTGGGACCCTTTCCCGACGCGTCGTTTCCGATGCTGGTCACCACCCTAGCCACTCAAGCTACCGTCGCGTTGGGCCAACCGGTCACGCCCGACGCCAAGCAAGGGCAAGTTGACCTCGGGTTGGCCAAACACTTGATCGATACGCTCGGCATTCTGGAAGAGAAAACCCAAGGCAATCTCACGCCGGACGAGACCCGAATGCTGACCGAAGTCTTGTACCAACTGCGCATGGCATTCGTTACGATTCAGAGCCAAGCCAAAGAGGCGGCTCCTGGCAGTGAGGCAGCACCCAAGAGCAGCTCAATCGAACTGCCGTGACGCCGGGGCATGCCAGCAAGCGCATGTTCCTTTCTTGTTCTGCGCGCGTGTGGGTCGATGCG
Organism: Planctomycetota bacterium; assembly: GCA_024277285.1. The sequence goes on along the minus strand of JAJRVM010000103.1, from coordinate 159 downwards.
ACGTGCAGGCAAGCAGCCGAAGCTAGGTATCCTCCGAGCAGAAAAGAGGCTGGGAGCACGACTGGTCGGAGGTCAAAACGAGGCTCTCCGCCGGGCTTGTCCCGGCCGGGAGCACGACTGGTCGGCTACCAGCAACGCGTCCTTCGTCTTCCATCGGTC
>JAJRVM010000102.1 GCA_024277285.1 Planctomycetota bacterium | reverse complement strand
CGCCCCTATCGGCTAACGCTGTGCAGCATTTCTTCCCGCGCGTTTCGTTCGCCCAGGGCTGTGGCCTAGCTCTTTACCGCGAAGCGGTTGTACTCCAGAGCCCAGGGCCGCGGCGCGGCGCAGCTGCGGAGCGCACCCTGGGAGAACCACCACGGAAGACGTACGCCGAAGGCGTTCCACAGGAAAGAACCGACCGCCGAATGCTTTGTGGAACGCGCTGACGCGTACGTCATCTCCTCCAACCATCGCCTAGGGTGGCGCTGGGCCGCTGCGCGGCTGCGCTTACCCCAGGCTTTGGAGTACAACGCCTTCGGCGTAAGGAATCGTCGAAACCCCATGAATACTGCTGCGAAAGTGCTGCACAGCGTTACCGACCGGGGCTTATTGCGCAGAAACTTTCTCAATTCTGGCGCAACGAACCAACAAACACCTCGCCCTGTGCCGAAGTAGTGGCCGCTAACGCGGCACACTCTTGACCGACAGCTCGATCGATTCGTTTGTCGGTTGCCCATCGGCCGTCACTTCATATTTTCCGTCTCGGCCGGGCGTAACGCCAATTTGTTTCGGCTGACCATCTTCGCTCCAGATGTGCGTCACGCGTACCGGCAATCGTTCGGGCTCGTGGTCTGGCAAGCAATGCGCGTAGATCGCGAAGTTATTCAGTGCCGGATCGCCCGCGTACCGCACGAACAGCGACTTGGCTGGCTTGTCGAGCATCACTTCGCGCGCCGCGTTGTAGTGCCAATGCTGGGTATACGTCGGCACGTCGGCCTGGTAAACAACTTGAAAATCGGCCGGTTCCTCGACGGCATACGCCATCTGGTTCTTCGTCTTGCGCGCCGCTTCCCGTTGATGGGTCCTGAACTGTCCGGTTGCGGTGAACCATGCGATCTTGGTCCCTGGCGGCGGGCTTACCTTGACCGTAACACTGCCGTGAATCCGGGCCGACTTTCGCAGTGGGTCGTAATCCTTGGGTGGCGCGACAAGATACTTAAGCAACTGTTCAGGGCGACTGGCACGTGAACGCACCTCGACCACGCGAGTCTGTTTGCCGTAATGATCCCCGGTAACGAGTGTCATCTGGTTGCGTCCCTTGTGCAGCGTGGGGAGCGATGCCGGTGCGACCTGAACCCACGTCGTCATTTTCAAATGACGCAACAGGGCATCATCAGCTCGCCCCTCGAGCGTTAGCTTTAGCAGGTATCCATAGCGGCCACTGACCCATCGGGTCAAGTCAATCGTGGTCACGAGATCGTCGGTGCCAGCCTGCTTGTCATCGCGTGCCAAGTCCCCGTTAGCATTGCCTGGTACCGATCGCCAGGTCAGACCGTTATCGACCGACAAGCTTGCCGTCACATGGCGGCCGCTGAATTCAACCACAGACGCCTGGCAATCGTCATCCACGCGGTCCATCGCTCCCACTTGAGGCACGATGATATAGGGCGAACGGACTTCAAAGATCACAGATCCGAGACCATCACGTTGCAGCGCAAGCCCCTTGCCCGCCACGACCACGTTAGTACGGTCATAGACACCGCGTTCAAAATCAGAGTATTTGTCGGTCAGCTTCGGCTCGTAAACGAACCGGCCATTGCCATGGTTATGGACCGAGAAATCACGGTGGTTCGGTTTGGGCCCACGTGGCGACGACTCAAGCAGTTTGATCAACCACGGTTCTTTACTGTAGCGTTCCAGATGTTGCCAGCGTCCACTCTGTGGCTGCCACCAACGCGTGAATCGCTCTCCAGGTCGCAACACATAGTCCATGGTATGGCCCGACTGCTGGAACCCGTAATAGGTCTCGACCGGCGTCTTCTGATAGATGGCCCGAGTCGCATCGAGTGAGTCGTTCGGAAAGAACAAAGGCCCACGGTCGTGCCACAATGACGCGTCCCGGCGCGCCTCGTCCATGGATGCCAGGGTCCCGTTCGTGCGGCGAAACACCGCGCGCACATCAAGGTCCAGATAGTGCCAACGGTCGTTGTAGAACGTCTCGGCCAGCACATGATTCCAATCGCGTAGGACCAGCATGCGGCCGGGTCCCAAGCCAACGCCCTCACAGACCCCGGCCATGGTCGGTCCCAAGATGCCGCAGTAGGCATAGCCATAGACGTTGATAATCTTGACCGGATCGCGAATCTGCACAAACTCGCTCAGGCCATCGTCGCCTTCCGCCACCACGTTCATATGAAACAGGCCGGTGTTCGTATCGGCCAGGTACCGATAGATTTCGTACGCCTTCGCGTCCGGTGCCAGATCGCGCCAACGAACGAAGTTGCCGAACGTCCGCATACTGTACGCATCGGCCACGCCGGGTGCTAAGATTCGTGGCGAGCAGACCGCAGCCCAGGACCGCGCCCCATTCCCTTTCGCACTTGATGTGCCATGCGTTTGGGCAGCAGACGCGTCACGCATCGCGCCGACCGGCGCCGTGCTGCCGGTTGATTCAGTGGCCTCGACAGGCGAATCGTCGTGCACCGCGTCAAGAGGATGGAGCACTCGGAAATAGATCTGCCGCACCATCCGAAAGTTAAGCCAATTCCGCAACGCATAACCACACTTGCGCAAGTTCTCATCGGTGTAGACGTGGCTTTCGCCGCCCGAAGGATGCACACCATCGGACGAAATAATGGTACCGTCCCAGGTTTCACCCGGGCGGTGGCGCAAGCACTCGGCATAGAAGTCGACCAGCGGTATGTGTTTTCGCGCGGCCAGGTCACGAATAATCTGATTCACCTGGACCACCAGTTCCTGGCGTCCGCGGCGTGGCGGAATCGTACTCAACAGTGGCACGCAATGGGCTGCAATGCACTTGTCGACGACTTCCGCGAGTTGTTCCCCATATTTCTTCGGTACTTCCTTGCCCGATACGTCGTTGCTCCCAATCATGATCATCGCGATCTCTGGTTTCTCGCGTTCAAGCACGTCATCCATCGCACGAAGCAATTGCCCCACTCGCCACCCCGAGTAGTTGGCGAATTTCGGCCCTTTGTCACGTGCCCCGAGCAAAATATCACGCCAGCGCCGGCCCGGAGGTGTTTTGGGCAAGCCATCATTGCCGATCAGGTAATGGTCCGGATAGGTCCAACTCATCGTTGACCAGAACGCCATCGAGTAGGTAATTGAATCACCAAACTGAGCAACGTAACCTGGCGTTCCTTGGAACCCCGCATGGACTTGGCGCATCGGTTCAACCCAATCGGGTACGCCGCCCGAAGCGTTGCCACGTGATGGCTGCGTTGCATCGGTCGTTTTCCGTTGTGTCTCGGGGACCGTCGCGAACTGGTCCGCGCCAGCACTGGGGAGGGCAGGGCGGCGATGACCGTCGATATCAGTGGCGGCCGCTTCGAGCCGGTCGTCGACCTGGGCCGCTGCATGCTTGAGGTGCAGGTTGCCGTTTTTCGCGTCCACGAAAAGGCTCGCCAAGTCCTTTTGCCAAACGTTATCAGTCTTGATGACCTTACTGGACCCCGTATCGCGCACGCTGGCCCCGCTGAGCAAGTTATTCGCAACCAACAGCCCATCATTGTCGTCCAGTACCCATATCAGACGATTCAAGCGACTGTCGGGATCGTGAACCGTGTTGTGGATAATCTGGCAATCTCGCGTGTGCGCCGCTAAGATACCGGTCTCGGTACAACGCGTAACAAAATTATTTCGCACGACGCAACCGCGCGCATTCCACTGAGTATCCGGATGGATGTGGTGATTCCCCAGGCAGATACCACAGTCGCAATCAATGACAATATTTCGCTCGATAACACAATCGAGCGAACCTCGCCACATGAACACGGCACCACGACCTTCCCCCGTCCGGCCATGAATTCCCACGAACACGTTGTCGGCAATAACCCACTGCCGGGCACACATGACATCGATCCCGCCAATGTAGTTACCGTGGAAGTTCTCGGGCGTGTCGGCGGGATCGTCCGAGTACTGTTTCGGCCGATCGTTGTAGAACAGGCAATACTCGATGCGACAGGCTGTTGGCCAGAAGGTACCTCGGTCCTGCTTGGCAACTGCGGGGCCTTTCACACCGCGCTGCCAGATGTTGTGAATCACACAATTGTGAATCGTAATATGCGTAGCGTGCTTGTTGGAATTGATCTTGAACCCGTTCCATTTGATATTCTGAATCGTCAGGTCCGCAACGGTTGCGCCACGGCAGTTCGAAAACCCGACAAGTTCTCCATGCCGACTCTTGGCGCCATCCAAGACGACTCGGTTACGATCACCCGATTCGCCCCGCAACGTCACGTTGTCCGTATGCAATTCAAAATAGCGTGGCATCATGTAGTGGCCGTCCGCAACCACGATCGTGCCGCCCGGCTTAATCGCCTCAGCCGCTTGAAACAGTTGTTGCACGTTGGTGACACGAATCACTTGTCCGGTCGCAACCGGCAGCGGCGGGGCTTTGGGAAACCAAGACCGTGCGAGTGGCTCGGCGGCTCCTGCCACAAACGTCACACAGAAGAGTGAAAACGTCGCGATGGTGGTGTGGATAAACGGCATTCTGATTTCCCTCATGAGGTCGAGGCGATCAGCGGCGGCATGGAACAAGCGGCTACCGCCGCCCAGGAGATCACCAAGAACACGAGCAGCGTTGACGAAGCAGCGATGCGTACGTTTTCCGAAGTCTCACAAACACGCTCGGCTGGTGACGAGCTGCCCCAACTGGCCAGCCAACTGCTGGCCGTTGTGGGACAATTCAGATTCTATCATAACAGGCGCAGTCCCTGTGGCGAACGTCGACCTTCGGCGTTCATCTCTCGTGACAACACTATTTATCCGCAGGGCTCACGGCACGGAGTGCCGTGCCACGCTACTTGTTCTCAGGATTCACGGCACGGAGTGCCGTGCCACTCTGCGTCAGCTCCAACGTGCCCCATAGACTCGGGTCTTCCATGAAAGGGAATTCGGCACCGACACTGAAAGTCTGCCAACCCAGCTCGCGGTCGGTTACGGCGTAGGAAAAACCAAGCCGCGGATGCTCGCTCGGGTCGAACCCAGTGAGGGCCGACCCCGGAATCAGCGCCTCAAGTGTATACCCTCCGGCACGCTTCACACCGCGAACTTTCAACTGGCCGTCGTCGATCGGCTTGGGATCCTCCTTCGCACGATGGATCGGCATCCGCGTGGCGACCGGCGACTGCAAACCAGCTCCATCACCGAATGGCAGAAACACAAATCGATGGCAATAGCGGCTGGCGCGATGGATCGAATGGGTATCACGCGTGTCGATCCAGATCTGCAACCCGTCACTGTCTTCCAAACGCGTCGCACGGCACCAAGGCGATTGCGATTTCCCGGTCACACGCAACTGCAGTGCAAGCCCTTGACCATTCCACGCGACACGCAGATCGGCAAACGGCTTCTTGCCTTCCAGCTCGCCAAAACTGGGGATACGGTACTTCGGCTCCAACGACACTCCTCTGGCGTTCCATAAACGCTGCCGGTACTGACATGCCACCGCAAAGCGAAACAGAAAGACGGGTGAAACAATTTGTTCGGTCATGTGCAAACGCCTTTGGAGTTTTGTCGTATCGGATAGTCACACCGCGTGCCCATCCATCCCCCAGGAACCTCGACAAACCGGGCCCCCACTGACTCTTATGTCTCAGCTCTTATGTCTCAGCTCTTATGTCTCAGCTCTCGTCTCTTGCCTCGCAGGATCACTCGGTCACGTCGGATTACCGCGTTTTTGTCACCGCATCCCGATGCTCGACCAAGAACGCCATAAGATCGCCATGGTGCAAATCTTCCACCGTACGGAACTTGATCCGCACCAAATCGCGATCTTGGCGCGTCGCATCGAGTTCGCGATCACGCCCCAATCCGGCAAGACGCCCAAGCGTCGCGCAACCTTTGGGGCCAGTTAAGGTGAGATCGAGCGATTGAAGTCGTTTCGTATTGACCGTCGCCCACGGTTCACGTTGATCGCGCAGGTAAAGATGCACCAGAACCTGGTTATTCCATAGAAACTGTCCGTCGGGAGCCGTTTCGCGCAACATCTCAAAGAGCTCTTCCCACACTGCCAATTCCCACTGCACTTTCTTGCCGGGCGGAAACCCCTTGCGCATGAAATGCCAGCGCTGTCCCAGTTTCTTCCAAGGCATGTGATCTTCGGGCTTGAGTTCGGTCAGTTTCGTAAACTTCTGAAAGCCGGCAACGGCCTCTTTCAGAAACGACCAGAACTCCGGCGTGTCGATTTCGTCCCAACGGTGGACGTTAATCTGTACTTCTTGCCACGGGCCGCGGAGCGATTTGCATTTGACGCGTGGCTGGTTGCCGTAAATGGGAAGCTCTTCCATCTGATTGAGTGTTTTCAGTGCGAATCGATCGATCAGTTCCTGGCGCCGAAACGTATTTTTCGCAACACGAAACTTCATTTTCAACAGCCATGCCTCACCCGTGATCGCATGAAAGAACCAGCCGACCGACTTCTTTTCGGCGGCGATCTCCACGACACTGCGCGCATTCCAGTTCGTATCGCTGAACGAGCCGAGCTCTTGAATTCGATCCACAACCTGGTCAAGGATTTTGCCATCCCACTTGCACGGCTCGCCCTTACGACCGACGCGGTCTTGTGTATGCCAACGCCGGCCATCTGCTTCCCACGGCATCTTGGCGTGACGGCCGACATCCGTAATATCTACATCTTCCGGTTGCGATTGATCGAGGGTCGACAGGTCGAAAGCCTGTCGAATCTGATACGGCCCTGCCTCGAGCACGCCTTGTAGTGCCTCACCCGTGAAGGAGCGATAGAGGGTGGTCGAAGGGGCCGCCGGCGTTTTGCGCGCTGTTTTCTTGTGCGCAGTTGTTTTGGCGGCCGTTCGTGCGGTCGCTTGTTTCCACGCCTCGGCGTGAGCAACCAGTTGTTCGGGCGTTCCGGCCGCCACGAGATATCCTCCTTGCTCGCCCGCCTCGGGTCCCATGTCAATGACCCAATCGGCGGACTTGACGATATCCAGGTTGTGCTCAATCAATACGACCGTGTTGCCGAGATCCACCAGGCGGTGCAGCACTTCCAGGAGCTTTTCGAGGTCCAGAAAGTGCAATCCCGTGGTCGGTTCGTCCAACAGATACAAAGTGCGCCCCGTGTCAGGCCGCGACAGTTCGGCGGCCAGTTTCACGCGTTGTGCTTCACCGCCCGAAAGCGTTGGAGCCGCCTGGCCGAGCGTCAGGTAGTCCAAACCAACATCACACAACGTTTGCAAGATACGCCGAATCTTCGGAATGCTCTTGAACAACTCCCCGGCTTCACCACAAGTCATATCCAAGACGTCGCTAATGGAACGTCCGTGATAGGTGACCGCCAGCGTTTCGGGATTGTAACGTCGGCCGGCACACGTATCGCATTGAACCCACACGTCGGGCAGAAAGTGCATCTCGATGCAGAGTTGGCCATTTCCTTCACATCGATCGCAACGTCCGCCTGGCACATTGAAACTGAACCGACGCGGTGAGTAGCCGCGTACTTTCGACTCAGGCAACTGGGCAAAGAGCATGCGAATCAACTCGAAGACACCCGTATAAGTCGCGGGGTTGGAAGTCGGCGAATTGCCCAACGGCTGTTGATCGACTCGGATCACCTTGTTGATAAACTCAACTCCCTGAATCTCATCGTGAGCACCGGCGATCAAGCCAGCTCGATGCAGTCGCCGCGCCAGCGCCTGATAGAGTACATCGTCGATCAACGAACTCTTCCCACTGCCGCTTGGCCCGGTGATCGCCGTCAACGTACCCAGGGGGATCCGTGCATGTACATCGTGCAAGTTGTTGTGACGAGCGCCACGAATCTCCAGCCATTGCTTGCCTGGCGACTGCCACTTCTGCTCTAGCACCGCCGCGCCGTTGGCACAATCGCGCCCCGCACGCGTGCTCGTTCGACGGCGGCCATTGGCTTTCTTGCCGCCACTTTCGGTTACCGATGTGGGGACCATGCGTCGATTCTTCGGAATCGGGATCGCGCGGCGGCCACTTAAGAACGGCCCGGTAAGCGAACCGCGATGCTTGGCCAACTGAGCCGGTGTTCCCTCCGCAACGATCTCACCACCCTGTTTTCCAGCACCTGGCCCGAAGTCACAGACGTAGTCGCTTCCCGCAATCACTTCGCGATCGTGTTCAACTACGATCAGCGTGTTGCCAAGGTCACGCAGTTTGTGCAACGCCGCCAGCAGTCGCGTGTTGTCGCGTGGATGCAGTCCGATCGTCGGCTCATCCAGCACGTACAGCACGCCGCACAACCCGCTCCCCAATTGGCTGGCCAGTCGGATCCGCTGCGCTTCACCGTTCGAGAGTGTGGCCGCACCGCGACCGAGCGTCAGATAGTGCAAACCGACATCGTTCAGAAACTCGACCCGGTTCTTCACTTCGCGCAACAATTCGCCAGCGATACGCTTATCGCGAGCAGACAGCTTCCAGCGTTTCATGTCGCGTTGCAACTCACCCAACGGACGGCGACAAAGATCATCGATCGTCAATCCTTGAAAGCGAACCGCCGCGGCATCATCGCGCAGCCGGCTACCACCACAGACCGAGCACGACACTTCGTCGATCAGATGCTCCAACCGCGAACGCAACGAAGGAGAGAGCCGGGCTGCTTCCTCCAGAGCCGGGTAGAGCCCTTTGTATTGAAAGCGAAACATCGGCGGAGCGCCGGCCGACGTCCCGTCGCAGCGGACGTCCAACCACTTGTCGCCAAGCCCATGCAATATGATTCGGCGATGCCGCCCGCTCAACTGATCAAACGGAACCTCCAGGGGCATGTTGGTTGCATTGGCTAGTGCCGCCAGCATCCACTGAGAGACTTTGTGGTGGATGTCAGGCCATAACGCCACGGCGCCCTCGGCCAACGATCGTTTGGGATCATTCAAGAGCGCCGCGGGATTGGCTCCCATTTGCGTTCCCAGCCCCTCACACACTCCGCACCATCCCAACGGGCTATTGAAGGAGAAATTATGAGGCGTCAGTTGTTCAAAACTGCGTCCACACTGATCACATGCCAGGTGCTGGCTGTGGCGTTGGGTTGCCCATTCTGATTCCGCAAGCCCGTCTTGTTGCTGAGCGACGAGCAGCACTCCTTTGCCAAATGCCAACCCGGTCTCGATCGACTCGGCGATTCGCGCTCGTGCCGCTTTCTTGACCACGACACGATCGATCACGATCTCCACCTGATGCTTCCGGCGCCGGTCGATCTGCGGCGCGTCGTCAACGTTGTGAATCTCACCGTCCACGCGAACTCTCAAGTAGCCGTTGGCGCGAACGTCGTTCCAGAGCGTTTCATAGTCCTGCCCCACGGCCACGGCGACGGGGGCGAGCAAGTACAATCGGGTCCCCGGCTCGACGGCCGTCACCTTGGCAACGATTTCGTCGACCGATTGCGTGCCGATCGGCACGTCACAATCAGGGCAATGCGGAGTGCCGAGCCGCGCGAGCAGAATCCGCAAGTAGTCATAGATCTCGGTGACGGTCCCCACTGTGCTGCGCGGCGTATGGCCCAAATTCTTCTGCTCGATGGCAATCGCGGGCGAGAGGCCATCAATGTGGTCGAGGCGCGGTTTCTGCATTTGACTGACAAACTGCCGCGCATACGCACTCAGACTCTCGACGTATCGGCGTTGGCCTTCCGCATAGATCGTATCCATCGCCAACGAGGTCTTGCCCGAACCACTCGGTCCGCAAAAGACCGTCATGCGGTCACGATGCAATGTGGCATTGACCGATTTCAGGTTGTGCTGCTGCGCTCCCTGCACGGTTAACATCGTGGAATTCGGTTTCGTCTTCCGGCCATTCGCCTTGCCACGACGGCCCTTCGTAGGCTTACCAGCTCGACCGCCAGGCAACACACCGATCAAGGCTTGGCCCGTATACGACTGAGGGCAAGCGGCAACTTGCTCCGGAGTACCTGCAACGACAAGTCGCCCACCCCCGTCGCCCCCTTCCGGCCCGAGATCGATTACCCAATCCGCTTGCTTGATCACGTCCAAATTGTGTTCCACGACCAGCACCGTGTTACCCACGTCCACAAAGTTCTGCAGCACGTCGAGTAACAGGTGGATGTCGGCGAAATGCAGACCGGTGGTCGGCTCGTCAAGCAGGTAAAGCGTCTTGCCGGTGCTTCGTTTGACCAACTCGCGCGCTAGTTTTATGCGTTGCGCTTCACCACCGGACAGGGTCGGAGACGGCTGGCCGAGCTTGAGGTAGTCGAGTCCGACATCGTGCAACGTTTGTAATTTGTGTTGAACTTTCGGAATATTCTCAAACAGTTCCAAGGCCTGCTGGACGTCCATTTCCAGCACTTCCGCGATCGATTTCCCCTTGAACTTGACCTGGAGCGTTTCGTGATTGTACCGATGTCCCAAGCAGACCGGGCACGTCACCCAGACGTCGGCCAGGAAGTCCATCTCAAGGCGATTCGAGCCGTTCCCATCACACGCCTCGCAGCGTCCTCGTTTCACGTTGAAACTGAATCGGCCCGGCTTATAACCACGCAGTTTCGATTCAGGCAATTGAGCAAACAAGTTGCGAATATCATCAAATACTTTGATGTAAGTACCTGGATTGCTCCGAGGTGTTCGCCCGATAGGCGATTGATCGATCGCAATCAGTTTATCAAGGTGCTCGATTCCCTCGATACACTGGTGCTTGCCAGGTTCGCCCAGGCCGCCGTTGAGATCGCGACGCAAGGCTTCAACAAGGATATCGTTTACCAGCGAGCTCTTGCCCGACCCAGACACACCGGTCACGCAGACGAAGGCGCCGGTCGGGATTTCAATGTCAACTTGTTTCAAGTTGTTATGCGTGGCCCCAACGACGCGCAACACTTCGTCACGAATGTCACGACGCTTAACCGGAACATCAATCTTCAATGCGCCCGACAGGTACTTCCCCGTGACGCTGGCTTCCGCCCCCGTGATCTCGCTCAACGAGCCCTGCGCCACGACATCCCCACCGCGCACCCCTGGCCCGGGCCCAAAATCGATGATATGGTCCGCCGCGCGCATCGTTTCTTCATCATGTTCCACGACCACCACGGTATTGCCCATGTCGCGCAATCGATGCAACGTGTCGAGCAACCGGTCGTTGTCGCGGGGATGCAGTCCGATCGACGGCTCGTCCAAAATGTACAACACGCCAACCAAGCCCGACCCGATCTGACTCGCCAACCGAATCCGTTGTGATTCCCCCCCCGACAACGTCGGTGCGGTCCGTTCAAGTGTCAGGTAATCGAGCCCAACGTTCAGCAGGAATCCAAGCCGGTTGCGAATCTCCTTGAGCACTTCTGCGGCAATAAGCTGACCCGTTTCATCTAACTCCAACGACTCGAAGAACGCGGCGGCGCGACCGACCGATAGCTGGCAGACTTCAGGCAAAGACAGCGCCGGCTTCTCCTGAAAACCGTCGTGGTGCGTCGTGAGACGTACGAAGCGTGCTTGCCGCACAAGCCGTTGCCCGCCACACTCGCTGCAGGGCAGCTTGCGCATGTATTGCTCCAGCTTGCGCAGTTGCGGGCGGCTCTTGCTTGTGCGGTACTTATCCAACAGCTCCGGAATGATCCCCTCGTACTTCCCGCCATACTTCATCGGCGAGGCACCGCCGCGCCAGGTGTAAGTGATGTGGCGATTGCCCGTGCCCCACAACAATAATCGTTGCAACGGAGGATCGAGATCTCGCCAAGGTGTTTCCAGCATCGTGCCGGCCGGCAGCCCCTTCAGTCGCTCGATCGTATCAGCCACTCCCTGATAGAGATGGCGCCGCCAACGCCCCAAGTTCTTCCAGGTCCCGAGGATCTCGATGCAACCCTTCTTGAACGAACGACCGTCGTCCGGTATCAACAATTCCGGATCAAACGAATAGAGCTGTCCCAATCCGTCACAACTGGAGCACATTCCTTGCGGGCTGTTGAAACTGAAGAGCTGCGGGCTAGGCGATTCAAAACTGATCGAACAATCGGTGCAGGCGTAGTGCGCCGAATAGATCCGATCATCCCGCTGCGCAGCCGACCGTTTTGCAGCCTCTTCATCTTCGTCGAGTGCGTCGGTAACACGCGTCGTGATCAATAGCGTTCCTTGGCCCAGCTTTAGAGCCTGCTCCACCGCCTCGGCTAACCGCGAACGCACATTCGGCTTTATCACCAGGCGATCGACCACGACTTCGATGTCATGGCGCATCTGCCGATCCAGTTGCAGCGAATCACTCAGCCGCACCATGCGTCCATCCACTCGAGCGCGGGCAAATCCCTGCTTGCTCAAATCCGCAAACAGATCGCGGTACTCCCCCTTCTGCCGACGTACCAAGGGTGCCAACACGGCAAACGGCGTGTTGTCGGGCAGCATCAAGATGCTGGCCAAAATCTGTTCCCGCGACTGAGCGGTAATCGGCTTGCGACACTCGGGACAGAACCCCTGGCCGACACGGGCATAAAGAACTCGCAAGAAGTCGTATATCTCCGTGATCGTGCCAACCGTGCTGCGTGGGTTCGTACCACTCGATTTCTGCGAAATCGAGATCGACGGGCTGAGCCCCGTGATGTGGTCGACGTCCGGCTTGGGCATCTGACCGAGGAAATGCCGCGCATAACTCGACAAACTCTCGACATACCGCCGCTGCCCTTCGGCATAGACCGTGTCAAACGCCAGCGAACTCTTGCCCGAGCCACTGACGCCGGTCAAGCAAATTAACTGGTTGCGTGGCAACACCACATCGACGTCACGCAGATTGTGCTCCCGCGCACCACGTATTTCCACATCCGAGATCGGCATATATTTTCCAGATTCGCGCTCGGGGGATTGCTAGACAGAAACTTTCCATCTTAGTGGAATGAACGTTGCTTGTTCACCCATGCGATTCACAACGGCTAGTGACCAGAGAAGCGCATACTGCGGGCGTCCCGGCGGTCCCGCTCAAAGAGGCTCAAGTCAAAGCACCAGCGCCAAGACCAATAACGCAGCGGCCAACAGATCGCGGCGCGACAGACGGTCGCTCCGCGCGTCGAAACGCAAGTAGGCCAGTATGGCTCCGGTTGGACAACCGTAACGGCAGTACGCCATCGGCACGACCACCGAACCAACCAAGCCGATGGCCGCGACCACCAATGTGGCGGCACCAGCAATCCAGAAGCAAAACGCGTTGAAAGGCTCGATCCCCGCCAGATTCAGCGGCAAATGCCTCACCGCCGTGACGACGACCAGCAGCAACAGCGTGGGTGTGACCAAACGCAGCACCCGCTGCAGGGAACGAGGAACCGTGTACCGCGGCGCGCCGCTCCGCAACAACCAGCGACCGCGCAGCATTTGTTGAGCCGCGCCAAATGGACACAAATGGTGGCAATACATCTGTCGCTTGGAGAGGATCGGCACCAACAACGCGGCAGCAACCAACAACACCAGGCTCGGTGCCAGTCGCCAGGGCACACCACTCCGGGCCCACCCTACCAGCAAGGCTTGTGACAGCATATCTCCGCTCAAGAATCCGAGATATACCACCAAGACCACGCGACACAGCCAGCGCAAACGGCGCCGACCACGTAGATGCGTGAAGGTCATCAGCAGTGCACTCGCCACCAGCAGGCAGGTCGCAACATCACGTACCGAGAATCGCCTCGTCGTAGCCCCCTCAGGTCGCTTCAATGCAACGGTGGCCGCCGGAAGCAAAGACCGAGCCACCGCCATGCTGGTGATCGTCGCTCCTGACACTCCTTCCACTTCCATCGCTTCAAGATCCAGGTCCGCAAGCTCGGCAAGCTGTAACCCGTTGAACAGATTACGAAAGTACTCGTCTTGCTGTACGTACCGCACGTAGGGCTGGTTGTCGTAGCTGGACCTAACGGCAATCCCAACGACTCTGTCGCGAGCGTCAAACACGATCAAGGTGTCGGTGGGGCCTTGATACCCAGCCAACCCGTCACAAGTTGGCGAGGTACGCAACACGGCGCCGATCCGTTGCCCGGCAACGTCGATTACGTTACGCATCAGAGGTTGCCGCGATCGTTCGCGCAGCGCCACGGCATTAGGCAGAAATGACTTGACCTCGCGCAATCTGAGTTCGTCGGGAAAACGCAACGATGGACATGGGTCTCCCAAACGCAGGCTAATGGACTCGACAATCGCCAGACTGGTCAAAGTTGCTCCACTCACAGCGTCGACGTTGTGCCGCCGTGCGGATTCTTGCCACGACAAACCACGGTAAGTGTTCATGAAGCGGCGATCCTGGATCACTTTGGTCACGTGCTCGGGCGTGTCGCCGCTATCGAGCACCTCAATCCCGATTACTCGGTATTGGCTGTCGAACGCGATGAGCACGTTCGTCGGCCCGAGATAGCCGATAACATGCTCGCTTGCAGGCGAAGTTTGCACGACGAACCCAAGTGTATCCCCACTCGCCCCGATCACCGACTGAGCGCCATGCGTAAGGTCCAGCGCTCCCGCGTGGGGCGTACCGGGAAAGAACTGCTGCAACTGTTGCTGGTCGACAACGGCCGACCGCGCCCATGTTTGCTGAGCGCGATAGGCAACATGATGCTGTCGAATCGCCAGCAAGGTGGCGGCAAACAACGCCACGCGCAGCATGTGCAAAGCCACGGCGCGAACAGGTCGTGCGCGGCGGGCAGGTTGCCGTGTTGAATGGGCAATCCTTCTAGCGTCTACATCATTCAAGATTGCGCCAGTCCCTATCACGTCGAAGTCGCGTCCGTCGAGCGAACGGTTTTCGCATTCAAGCGTGGTGGTGCCGCCCGCTGCGATTGGTCGGCGTCGCCACGTCTACGCCCATCCAAGACGCGGGATCTAATCTCATTGGGATGTGCAACAACGCCACTGCCTCCTAGGCGGCCGACGCCTAAATCACTTCACCGGCACCAGTTGTACGGCATCGGCACAGGCATGCTCACCGTGACGACTCGGCCGGATCACGACCGAGCACGATTCACCTTTGCCAAGCGCGACCGTGCAGAGTGAGAGGAAACCGTTTTTCAGCGGCGGTTCGATTTGCATATTGACGGCTTCGGTTTTCTCAAATTCGCCAGCCCGAACCGTAACAGACACATCCTTGCCACGATTCTCGTGAGCTCGATAAGCAATCCGCACTTCATAACGTCCCGCCGTCGGCGCTTTGCAAGTAAACGTGATTGCACTGGACGGGTCGGCCGAGTAAACATAGCCGTGCCCAACATAGCCCTTCAAACCGGTGCCGAATCCCCACGTGCCGGTTCGCTCGGCACGGATGTCATCAACGACGACACCTGCAAGCGAATTCGGATCGATCCCGGACGGCGGCCCTTCCGCCGAAGCGACAGGCACATCTTCAGGGATTTCGAGTGGGCTACTGACCGTCGCGCGGCGGGATTTTCCGGGCAAGCGGCAAAGTTGCTTCAAATCATCAAGGTAGTGCGAATAGACATCGCGTGGCCAGCACTCGTGCAAAGCACAAATTGATGATGCCTTGCCAACCACCTCGCCCATCATCCCACAGGTCTTCATCACGCGCACCGTCCCTAACGCCTCGTGCGTCACGCTGATACAGCGTCCCGCCATAAAGAGATTGTCAACATTGCGCGAATAGAAACAGCGATAGGGAATCGGGTAGCCGTACAACCGATCCACACGCGAATCAAATTCGGCCACCGAGATGAACGGGTTGTCGGGGAATTTTTTGGCGTACTGCTTTTTGGCATAATGTAGATCAATCGACCAGGTACTCGGAACAATCCCGTCAGGAAACTGGCGTTTGCCAACAACATCTTCTTTGGACAACCTGACATCACCCATCAAACGGCGCGACTCACGCGGCCCACCGATAAACGCGATCCACGTCAATTGAGCGCTGCGATGCTGGTCACGTCCGCCCCGGTTCTTCATCGCATTGAATGCCCCGTAGACGGCGCGTAGGTTCCAATCGCGAATCGCTTCGGCCTCACGTATCGGGTCCTTATCGAAACCACTCTCCCAGAACCACTGCCCGTGATGGTCGCGTGGATAAGGAAAATCCTTCATCTCGAGATTAAGTGCCCAAGGCGTTTCAGGAAACTCGACCGCGTGGTCCAGTTCCGTCCAAGCCCACATGTTGCTCATCCCCATTCGTTTCTTGGGCGTCATTTCCCAGTCGGCACCGGCCAGATAGCCGAGCGTTCCATGCCCGGTACAGTCCGCAAACAACCGGGCGCTGACACGCACACGTTGGCCGGTACGTGTGTCGAATGCCAGCACGGCAGAAATGCGTTGGCCGTCCATCTCCACCTGGTAGGCATGATGATTGAGCATCAAATCAATATTCTTTTCGTTGCGCACCAACTTTTCCTTTTGCGGGTCACCAAACTCATTGGTCTCGCCAGGCGATTTTTTGGCCGAGTCGGCAAACTCCTCGACAATCTCGCCGACGCGTGGAAACGTGCCGCGACGAATCAACCCCTGCGCCCATACGCGTACTTCACTCGAACCGTTGCCGCCCAAGACCGGTCGGTTCTGCAACAGCGCCACGCGGCACCCCATCCGTGCCGCCGAGATCGCTGCGCCCAGGCCAGAATAGCCGCCCCCTACGACCACCAGATCGTACCCACTTCGCTCGATCGGCTTGTCCGGCAATTCCAACAATTGGCGACGCCAACTCGGCAGAATGCTTGGATCGGCCGGCGGCGTGAATGACAGATCGCGACTCAAAAGAACCGCATCACAACGTCCTTCAAAACCAGTCAGATCGTGGAGCGTTAACGTGACGGCCGTGCCGTCCAGCGTGACCGTCCCGCCGTCGTGCCAAAACCACTCGACACCTTTCGTACCAAACGTCTCCTTGAGCGGATGGCCATTGACCCACAACTGAAATCGACCTGGCTGGCCAGGCGCTTTCCAACGCGCAACCCAGTCTTTCGTCCGCACAAAGATCCGATATGTACCGGCCGACGGAACTTGCAGCTGAGTCGTCGCGTCCTTGACCGGACGTCCCAATCCGTGGGCGAGCAAGTAGGGTGAACCCATCGCGGTGATCGCCTGTGTATCCAACACCCATCCACCAGGGTCGGCAAAACTCTCCGCCTCGACTAGAACCTGTTCGGCTGCGATACTCGTGTGCCAAGTCACCAGCCAACACGTTACCAGCCAACACGTAATCGCAAATGCAACAAAGCATCTTTTCATGGTTGGGTCCTCTTGATGGACTTCTCGTGTTCGGCATGCTGAGCACGCAACGTCTGAAACAGCCGGCGAATGTCAAAGAACCCGCCGATACTCACGACCACAGCCAGGACCGAGAAAAGGCTGATCCCACCGATCAGGACAACCTTCCAGAGCAATATCCAATGTTGTAACGTCACTGGTCACCTCCTTTAGGGTCTCCCTTGACCGGTTGCGGATCGCGATCGGGGAACAACAGCGACCCGACGATGATGGTTAACGTGGTCGCCACAATACTGATCAAGCCCACACGTGCAGCCGGGATACTGAACACCAACTCGACCGCCGCGCCACCCTTACCGGTCGCTTCCTGCAGGCCCACCGCAGGCAATCTGGCGAGTGTTTCCATGAGGGCAGGGGAAGAACCAGCAATGAAGTTCAATGCCATTGCAATCCCATGCTGCACTGGCCCAAGGCCGATCACGGCGAAGATGCCGGCCAGCAACGCTAGAAAAGCGCCCGTCGAGCTCGCTTTCTTCCAATAGAGCCCACCGGCCAACAGCGCGAAAGCACCGTTGTAGTAGATGGCACCGGTCACCGCCATGTAGTCCCAAATGTCGTCACTGCCGTGATAGACCAAACCCCATAGAAGGACATAGATGCCAATCACCACGATGAAAACGCGCGTCAAAGTGATGCGTGCCTTTGAACTCATCTTGCGGCCATTGTTTTCGTATAAGGGTGCCACAACGTCCTGGGTCAGCACAGAGCTCCAACAGAGCAGGTAGCTGTCGTGGGTCGACATGAATGCGGCAAGCATGCCCGCCGTGATGATGCCAATGACGCCGACCGGCAGAACCCGACCAAGAAAAATTGGCATGGCATACAGGTTATCGTAGGCGACCATACCCTCGGGCAGCTCTTTCGGTGGCGGAAATCCGGCCGGAAAGAACATCTCGCGCATCGCTTCATGTTGAAGCACAAAGACCAACGCGCAGATCCCCCAAAAACAGGGCACGAGAAAGCGTATCATGAATGAAACGGATGCCAACATGTATTGCCGTTTCACCGCGAGTGGACTGTCCATCGCCAACGCGCGTGCCACCGCGGTCGGCCATATCGCGCAGCTGACAAGCCCCAGGAACCCCATCCAAACAATGTACTCCCACCCGAAGCCGCCTACTGCCGGCCCCCCGGCCCCTTCTTCTTCGGCCGGCCCTTTCATGGAACCCGCCTGAGAGCGATCCGCCTTACCACCCTGCGCGACCAGCGCAGAGCCTTCTGCTGTTGGCTTCGCAGCCGCCGATTCCGCGCGTGCCGAATCTCCGGGAACGGGGTCCGTGGCGGCCAGATCTGTGGCAGCTCGATCTGGGGATTCGGACTCTTCATTTGTCGGCTTCGTTGGCCGACTCACCGCTGGTACCGTCGGGTCAAAACCCGCAACTCCCACCTCCTGTTGGACCGTCGAAAAAATATTGTCCCAGCCAACGAAGTTGACGGCCAGGACGGTGGCCAGCACCAAGCCGACCGAGAGGACTACGAATTGCACGTAGTCGGAAATCACGACGCTGATCATGCCGCCCAAACAGGTATAGACCAGGACCAGGCAGATTAACACGACCATCACGACGGGCAGCGCGGCGCTGGTCGCGGACAATCCGGTAATCCCAACAAGGAACTTTGACCCAACCTGCAAGAACAGTCCCATGTTCAAGATCCCGCCCAGTGCCATCATGATACCGCCTAACACGCGCGTGCGGCGGTCGAACCGATACTGGTAGAACTCGGGAATGGTCAACACACCCATCTCGCGCAAGCGATAAACAAACAAGCCGGTGACACCGACCATAAACGTCACGATTCCGGCCGCCAACGCGATGTGCAGAGCGGCAAAGGCGCCGGTGAAACCTTTCTGTGCGTTGTACATGACCGTGATCAAGCCCAGCTCGGTACCGGTCATGGTGGCGATCCCGAGGCAGACTCCCAGGCTCTGCCCCGCCACGACGAAATCGGACATGTTCGTAATCAGCTTGCGTACATAGAGTCCGATCCCGACGGAGATCAATGGGTAGAGGATAACGATAACCCAATCGAGTGTCGTAAAATTCGTTTGCTGCAAGATGGAAGAAGCATCCGGCACGTCGCGTCCCTTTCACGTCAGAATACCGACTGAGAACGTGTAACAAATAGTACCAGTGAACCACACGCGTCTCGAATAATCCAGCGTTTCGAGCAGGTTTTGTCACACGATTTCAAACCGCGCCGCGGCTTGGCTCCAGGATTGGACGCGCCAGCCACGCCGGTGCATATGCGACATCCGGAGCAGCAAGGCAGCACACACCCAAGGCGCGTCACAGGGAAATTCGCCGCCACGCCCGCTAGTGAACCACCGCTCGCCAGACAGAGCACGGCCGATCGCGTCAAGCTACCGCGATTCCGGTTCAGACTCCATCGCCGGTCGAACCACGCGTCCCGTAATATAGACATCCTGATCAAGAACTTCGATACGTGGATCGAGCAAAGAAGCAGATTCAGGAATCTCCGGCATGCCGATACCAGCCAAGGGACCCGGCGCCGCAGCGCCCCCGATCAACTTCGGTGCCACAAACACATGCACTTCGTCGATAAGCCTCAAGTCCCACAAGCTCCCCAGCAGCTTGCCTCCGCCTTCGACCAGCACATTGGTCATCTTTCGCCGGCCGAGCTGCCCCAACAGATCGCGCAGCCGCTCGCTCGGCTCACTACCCGCACAGTAAACCATCTCGCACCCCGCCTGTTCAAGGCGTTTACAACGCTCGGGTGGAGCTTGGGGCGACACGGCCACCAATACTCTCTGCGTTCGTGCAGTCTGGACCAGCTGGGATTGTAATGCGAGACGGGCATGGGAGTCGACGACAATACGTACCGCCTCGCGGGCCCCTGGGGGACGGGCTGTCAAAAGCGGATCATCAGCATCCGCCGTTGCGCGTCCGACCATGACGGCATCCACGCGACCGCGCAGCTGATGGACGCGCTCGCGCGCTGCCGCACCGCTAATCCAACGGCTGTGCCCCGTGCGGCTCGCGATCTTGCCATCCAACGTCATCGCCCACTTGGCGATCAACCAGGGCAAGCCGGTCTTGACGAGCTTGCGAAAGGGGGCGTTCAACTGCCGCGCGGCATCTTCACACAGACCGACATCGACCTGTATCCCTGACTTGCGCAGCTGCTCGATTCCGCCGCCCGCCACTGCGGGAAACGGGTCGGTCTGAGCGACCACAACGCGTGCGATCCCCGCCACGATAATGGCATCGGTGCAGGGGGGCGTCTTGCCCGCGTGGCAGCAGGGTTCGAGCGTGACATACAAAGTCGCGCCAGCGGGCGACCCGACGGCGGACTTCAAAGCCTCGATCTCGGCGTGCGGGCCGCCGAATCGGCGATGCCACCCTTCGCCCACCGACACTCCATCACGCACGACGACACAGCCAACCATCGGGTTCGGTTCGACGTGCCCCTCCGCCCGCGCGGCGATCTCCAACGCACGCGCCATGTGGACAGTATCTTGATTCTGATCCATCGCACCGTGTTTTCAACGAAAGTACCACAACACGATTTGCCGTTCGCCGCGCTAGTCCATCCCCGGAATCCACAGCTTGGATTCCGGCTTCTGTTCAGCAGCCCCCTGGGCGGCCGCTGGCTGACCGGCGGGCGACGGCGCGGCTGCACTTGGTGCCCCTGGTGCCCCCACCGTCCCTGGTGCCCCTGGTGCCCCCGCCGCCCCTGGGCCACCGGCCATCTGCCCTTCGGGCGAAATAATGCCGAACCGCACCAGAATGTTGTATAACGCTTCCGCGATCCCCGGTTCGCGAATGTACCGCGATTGCAACACCGTCATGATATGCTGCACTTCCGATGTATCGCCATGAAGCAGGCGCAGTGGCAGTTCCTCAAGATACCATCGAGCCGGCGACTGGCCCGCCTTTTCGGCTAACGCGCGTGCCTGGCTCAAGTGATTCAACGCCTCTTCCGAGTCGTCGGCCAATTGCGCCAAGCCACCAGCAACTGCGGCCATGTCGAGTTGATCGCCCATTTTGTCGCGGCCCAGCACCTCGGTACCCAGCCGTTTGATTGCTTTGCGAGCACTGAATAATGAAGCCTGCTGATACAAGGTCAGCAACTGCTCGTCCGTCAGTTTGGCCGCATCAACCAGATGCCACTGGTGCGGCTGCAACGCATGGACGTTGGTTGCGGTCGGATCGATCGTGGTTCGTACGGGGATTCCCAACTGTTCGCGTAAGCGATCGGTATCGACCGGCCACGATTCAACTTCGGCAATCTGTTCGAGAACGAGCAACGCAGCCGCAAGACGTACGCGATAGGCTGCGTCTTCGGCAACTTCCCGAGGTGTCTTGTCGTCCAAGGCGGCCAGGGGCAACGACGGCCATTTCTCCAGAAAAGCCAAAGCCACCGCCTCGCCGGTCAGTTGCTTGCGTACCGAAAACCCCGCGTCGTTGGGGAACCGTAACGAAGGAAATAGCTCCACCGTGTCCGTCGGCACCGCATCAAGGAGTTCTTCATTCTCGGCTTCGGCAACCAGCAACTCGGCCCCGATCTCGGCAATCGTCCGAAGCGACGCTTCAAAACGTTCGCCCTTGGTGATGACCACTTCAAGCCGCGCTTCACGATCCGTCTGCTTACCATAGAGCAACATTTGCCCCAGGATGCGTGGTACATTTTCCAAAGTCAATTCGGCGTCCGCCGGAGGCATCGGCCGATCGTTCAGCTGGAAGATTGCCTTGGGGGGTGGTGAATCATCTTGTCGAACCTGAGACGGGTCTACCTGACTGGCGACAATCTGCGGCGACGAAAGGAGTTTTTCCTGCAACGCGTTGGCATCGGTCGCGTTATAGGTGATTTTCACCATCCCAATCGTCTTGCGGTTCGATTCGTGATCGAGCAATTGCGAAGTTGCTTCTGCAATTACCGCTCGATCGAAATCGACCGATTCCAAACCTGCGTAATCATGCCATGCCTCTCCCGCTTTTCCATCGCCAAGATAGCTGCACGCGATCGCGATATTCTCCAAGACGCTGGCCTGACCGGGGTACTCTTGATTTAACTGTTGTAATGACTCAAGCCCAGCTTGCCACGCGCCGCGTGAACACAATTCGATCGCTTTGTCAAAGGCTTCTTGCCACGGCACATTGTCAGGTTTGGCCGAGAAGATGAGATCGCGTTTGAGCAACGTGGGGATGTTGCCGGCCGAGGAGATCGACAATAGCGGCTCCACCGCATCCTGCTCCTGACCACCGATCATGGCTCGGAACAACAGGTGACCGCGAGCAGCCACGTACTTGTGATCGTTGGCCAACGCCTGCGCGACCGCGCCGATGGCATCGTACAACTCACCCGGAAAAACGTCATCCGCCAGGTAGAGCGATTTCTGCAGGCAATCGACCGCCCTCTTCGTATGCCCTTTGGACACCTCGAACAGCGCGGCAAACGCGTGCGCCAATGGATTGCTGGGCGCCGCCTGGACGAAAGTCGCGACGGTCTCTTCCAAACTCTGCTTGTCCTTCATGTCCATCAGCGTCAAGATTTTGAGCGCCAACAGGCAAGGACGGTGCGCTTTGGTGGCCAACACCCGATTGATCTGATCCAAAGCCGCGACGCGCTGGTTTCCCGACAACGCGCGCATGATCTTCTCCAGCTCCCCGCTGATATCTCGGCATGCGCAGTGCTTGATCTTCTTGCCCGTCCCACCAGGACAGTACGTTGAGCCATCAATTGTCATGAATCTGCTTTCTTGCTGACATCAAAAAACAGGGCAAAAGTGTGGGCTACCCAAAGACTTGCCACCTTGGCGCTGCCAAACATCGCGAAGGACGAATCCTCTGCTGCGCCAAACAGATCACGTGACAGGTGCGATGAACCTGACGCCCCCCCCCCGATCGATAGGCCAAACCATAGCGAGCCTGTTCGAACCAAGCAGACTCGACTGGGCTGTCGGGTTTCCGAATCTCGCATAGTACCAAACAGCGTGGCGCCATGTCAGGGCACCGTCGCGTGGGCCACCGTGCCGCCCGCCCGAAACCACCAGCCAGTAGATGGCATTTATGTCGGCGGCAGTACCAAGCGTGCCGATGATTCATGGGCAAATAGCGCACTCAGGACAGGTAGGCAATCTGAGCAATTCTAATGTCATTTAACGGTCCTGCCGGCAAACCGCGGGCGAAATCACCCGTTCGACCCGTTCGAGACCTGCCCGAGGACATTGGTTTGGCGTAGACTCAAAATTGCAAGAGCGGTACCCTGTAGCGTCTTTCGTGGAGATGTGCGCGCGACGTGCGGGTTACGCACGCGAAGGACCATCAGGTCGGACCAGTTTCGGGGCCGAGCGTGCCCCAAACGAATCGGACGCTGCAGCTTGGCGCTGCTTGCTCTGCTCACTCGGCGCGAGTGGGCAATTGGCAAGATGAACCATCGACGTTGAGTGCGTCCTTGCAGACGCGCAATAATGCAAACGCAGTGAAGTAAACGCAGTGATGCAAACTATGAAACCTGACTTCTTCGCTCGCCGAGCACTCTTGATTCTGTGCGTGGTGTTCTTCCTCATCCCGTTCGGGCTGCGTGGTGCTCGCATGTCGCTCGAGCGCATGGAGAACAACGTCAAAGACTGGCTGCCGTCCAGTTTCGAGGAGACCAGGGAACTCACCTGGTTCGCCAAGTATTTTGTGGGCGAGCAGTCGTTTGTGCTGCTGACCTGGGAAGGCTGCACCGAGAAGGACGAGAGTTACAAGCTGTTTGTCGAGAAGTTACGGGGCGAAATCCAGCCCTCGCCCAAAGACGAAAAGACGGTAACTAACGAGGATGTGGAAACCGTTCCGGAGGCCGACGCGGATTTGCCGCCCCACGAACAGCGCGCTCGCGAGCGCGTCTTGCAGGAACTTCGCGCGCGGCAATGGGGGGACAAGCTGGGCCTGTATACGACGGGCGACTACCACGTAAACTGGGGTGGCCTGGACGAAAAATGGTTGATGAGCAACGACCAGTCATGGTACTACATCACGCCCAACGGCGATCTTTTTCGCTGGCACGGTCGTTCAAACGTATTAGGCGCCGTCGGCCGCATGATCAAACGCGACATCTTGCGCGACAAGACGCTCAAGGGAACGTTTGTCGCCAAGTTCGGTCGACCTCCAAGTGTGAAGAACAACAATGACTTTCACGATGATCCGCGCAAGCTGACCGCACGGATTTTGAAGAAAGTCACGACCGGTCCGGAGGCATTGGCCGAGTTGGCCGATCCAAGCGGGTCGATGTGGCCCCGCGGGATGCAGTATTCCGACGAGGAGCGTCCTCGCATCGCGCGGCGGCGTGCCTTGAACCGGCTCAAGGGATCACTGTTCGGGCCGGAACCGTACGAAAACTTCCAATGGACCGCAGACGACCTACCAAATCGACTCTTTCAACCAAAACGTGACGAACTGCCCTCTGGGTGGCAAGATACGGTCGATTCGTTTGTCAAAGAGCTGGTCCGCACCAAGTACGATGGTGATCGCGCCACGCTATTGGCCGATTCGATACAGACCAAAGAAGACCATTGGAACGAGATGTTTGCGCAACTGGGAGTGGAACCTCCAGGATTGCAAACCTGCATCATGGTCACGCTCAGCAAACAGGGGACTGCCGATCTGCGCCGCGTGATTGGCCGCGGCCTGCTGGGCAAGCCACGTGGCAAGCTCGTCAACTTAGCGGTCGAATCTGGCGTCAAGGCGCCGGCCAAGCCACCCATGATGCCACTGGCGAAACACGAAGTCGCCACGGGCAAAGTGCTGCGTATGGGTGGCCCGCCGGTGGACAACGTGGCGATCGACGAGGAAGGCCAAATCACCCTGGTTCGGCTGATCGGTTTTTCCGCCATTCTGGGAATCGGATTGGGTTATATCTGTTTTCGCCGCGTCTCGGTCACGATCATGATCTTCATCGTCGGTGGAGTGGCCGCGATTGCCAGCTTGGGGATTGTATGGTGGAGCGGCAGTTGCGTGGATGCCATCCTGCTGTCGATGCCATCGCTGGTCTATGTGCTGGGGCTCTCAGGAGCCGTCCACATCGTCAACTACTACCGTGAGGCGGTGCACGAAAACGGCCTTGAGGGGGCGCCCATGCGCGCGTTGGCAAACGGTGCCATCCCGTGCACATTGGCGGCGTTCACCACCGCCCTGGGGCTGCTGTCACTGAATATCAGCGACATTGCTCCGATCCGCAGATTCGGGCTGTTTTCAGCGGTTGGCGTGATGGCCACGCTGTTGTTGCTCTTTACGTATCTGCCATCGGCACTGCAATTGTGGCCGCCTGGATATCATCGCGACCAGAACCGGGAATCGACCTCCAGCTTTCGTCACAAGGTCCGCGCCGCCTGGCTGTCGATTGGCGACTGGGTAGTGAGTCACCACCTGCTGGTCACCGGCACGTCGATGCTGGCGTTGATCGTTGCCGGCTTCGGCATGACCAAATTGAACACGTCGATTCAGTTGCTGAAACTGTTCGATCACAATTCCAAAATCATTCGCGACTACTACTGGCTTGAAGCCCATGTCGGCAAGATCGTGCCGATGGAGCTGGTGGTGAGCGTCGACAAGCAACATCAGTTCCCAACCATTGCCCAACGCGAGTCGCTTCCAGATCCATCGCCTGCCGAAGAGGCAGCAGAGAAGTACCAGTACAGTTTCCTGGAGCGCATTGAATTGGTCGCGCACGTCCAGCGAGCGGTCGAGGACGTCTTCGGCAAGAATGGCCAGGACATCGTGGGACGGGCGATGTCAGCCGCCACGTTCGCCCCGCCAATTCTCGATCCGCTGGACAGCGAGCGTTTTCCCTCCAACACACTGCTCGAGAAGAATCGACACCGTCTGCTGCAGGAAAACTACCTTGCCATCGATGAGCAAGGCGACGAATTGTGGCGGATCAGCGTTCGCCTGGGCGCGTTGAACGACGTCGACTACGGCCAATTCGTGTCCCAGCTTAAGCGTGTTGTCGAACCGGTCCTCAAAGCTTACGACCTGCGTGACGTGATCCTACGATCGATCGCCCAGCAACGTTTAGAGGAGGGCAAAGTGAAACTCGGTGCCGGCGATCCGTGGCCGGGTGCAAGAATCGCCATCCTCTGCTCCGGTGACCCGCGAACCGCAAAGTCAAATGCGACAAACCACCTTGCAGCCGGGCAACAGAAGCTAACCGATGCCACGCTGGCTACCACGGAGGCAGCTCCTGATTTCGCTAAACAAAGTGACCAAGACCTCGGGGTCGACCGAGTTTTTGCCAAAGTCCTCGGCGATCTATTGCGGGCCAAGAAATTCGTGAGTCCACGAGGGCGTGGTGCGCCGAACCACATGATCTGGTGGCAAGACCCTGTAGCCAAGCCACCAAGTAGTATTGCGGCCGACAAGTGGGCGAGATTCCTGCACCAATTCGACTGCGTTGTGGTCCTGACCGATCACCCTGACTACGACATCGACTTCATTCGCGAAAATGCCCAACATGTCGTCGATGCGCGCGATCACGGTTTTGTGCCGGGCGCTGAGAAGACCGCGAAACAGATGGACAAGCCGATCCAAGTTACTTACACCGGTGTTGTCCCAATCGTTTACAAAGCACAACGCACCCTGCTTCACAGCCTGATCGATAGCGTGGGCTGGGCGTTCGTCATGATCGCCGTCGTGATGATGGTGGTCTTGCGCACCAAGAAACGCCAGCTGCTGAATGTGCGTGGCGGGCTCGTCTCGATGATTCCGAATATCTTCCCGGTCATTCTGATATTCGGAGCGATCGGCTACATGAGTCGCTGGAACGTGGTAGTCGACATCGGCACGATGATGACCGCCAGCGTGGCAATGGGCGTGGCGGTGGATGATACAATCCACTTCCTGACCTGGTTCCGCCGTGGCATCCGCATGGGCATGGACCGCAATTCCGCCATTCGAGAAGCCTACCATCACGTTGCCGTCGCGATGACGCAGACGACGATCATCGGTGGGCTGGGGCTTTCCGTCTTCGCGCTCAGCACGTTCACGCCCACACAGCGATTCGGCACGATGATGCTTGCCTTGCTGGCAGCCGCGCTCTTTGGCGACCTGATACTGCTGCCGGCCCTGCTTGCCGGCCCACTGGGCAAATACCTCTGCCCAAAAGTGACTGACTCGGAGCAACCTGAACAGCTGGTCGGTGCCACCGAGTCGCAAACACTCGGTGCAGAGAATCCGACCGTGCTATCAATCGACCAACCTGCCCCGGTCAAAGGGCCCGCATTGAGCCCAAGCCGCGAGAGCCGCGCATCATCCGGCGGGCGACGCGATCGGCTGCACTAGGCTTCGTCTCAAAACTCATATTTATCACCTTGCGTTTCGCGTAATCTGCTGAAAATGACATGGCTTTGCCGCGCGAAAAGACGTTTTGAGACAAAGCCTAGGCCTGACTTGAACGGCCGAAATGGCGTTATGTGTTGGTACGGTCATGTGTTGGTACGATTGGGGTTTCGTCATTTCGAAATGCAAAAACCGTTACTCGAAAACCAGATTGGCATTCCTGCCAGACGCAAAATCGCCTGAGTTTTCGACGGTCTCTGCGCGAGCGATGCGACAGTGTTCCAGAAACCGCACATTTTAGATTGCGCCCAACGACGCACGGTACACTGTATTTTTCAGGATCAAATCAAAATCCCGGTCTGAAACCCCAGTCTGAAATCCCGCTTCAAGTTAGGGTTAGCCAGCTCCCGATACGGCGGCTAAATGGCGCTGTCCCAGTTAGGACTAAACCGGTCAATCCGCGTCCAACACCAGTGCGACGGCTTGACCGGTTTGTGCCTGGCTCAGCACCACTGCGGTCGGGTGCTTTGCGGCCAACGGTTCGCCATGGACAACCTGGACGGGACAATCGGGGGCAGGTTGTGAGTAATTCAGCGTGACGGGAATCTGGCCATGTTGCAGGGCCAGCACGCTGGCAACCATTTGCACGGCACCGCCACTTGATCCCAAGTCCCCAAAGAAACTCTTGGGCGCCGTCACCGGAACCTGTCCTAGCACGTGGTTGATGGCCCGTGCTTCGACGGAATCTCCATGCACGAGCCCTGCCGCATCCGCATTGACATGCCCCACACTCTCGGGACCCAAGGCCGCTCGAGCCAACGCGTGCTCGATACTCCGCCCGATGGCCCAGCCATGGGTTGGCTCTTCGTCTTGGCGGTTGCCAAACGCCAATCCCCAACCGCGCAAGCGGGCCAGCACTTTGGCGCCGCGCGCCGCCGCATGCTGTTCACTCTCGAAAATGAACGCAGCCGCACCTTCACCGTTGACCGAACCATCGCGGTTCGCATCGAAGGGGCGGCAAGCTTCTGCGGGAGTGTCGACACGACCCGACAATTGGCTAATTCCCCGGTACAGCATCGGGGTTATGCTCAACCGCGAACTGCTGCCCCCAACGATCATCACATCCGCATGGCCACGAAGAATAATGGACGCGGCTTCGATCATCGCCAGCAAACTGGAAACGTCACCCTGGCAGATGGTATTGTTGGGGCCACGCGCGTCATTCGCGATCCCGACGTGGCACGCGGTCATGTTGGGCAAGTACATCAACATCCACAACGGGTACATCTTGGCCATCGCCGCGTCGCCCCAGCGGCCAATATGAAACTCACCGTCTTCCAGGCACTTGCCATAGACGTCAAGTAAGTCGGTCGGCTCGCAGTACAGCATTTCGCTGCCATAGACCACGCCCAGTCGCTCGGAAACCAGTTGGTCCTTGTCCAGTTGCGCTTGCTCGAACGCCAATCCCGCTGCCGCGAATCCGGTCTGAATCTCGCGGCACATCACCTTCAGTGCCTTACGCGGCTTGACATGCTGCTTGGGCTCGAAGTCCTTGATCGCCGCCCCCATGCAGACCGGTAGCTTTGTGCCCGCCTTGTCCGGCAAAATCCCCACGCCACTCTGCTGGTCACAAAGCGATTGCCAGTAGGCATCAGGACCCAGCCCGATCGGGCTGACGACCCCCATGCCGGTGATGACCACATTCCCTCGAGAGCCACCGTCGCCCGAGCTCGGGTTACTAGGAGTGCCCGTTGCGGAAGTGTTTGCTCTCGAAGCCATGTGTAATCCGACAAAACTCGATTCGATAAACTCAGCCGGAACCACTGCCAGCATGCGAAAGCGATGATAGCTCGCACCGCAGCCACTCGCAAGCCGCATCGCCGGCCGCATCGTAACCAGACCGGCCAGGATTCAACGAGATGGACAATCCATCGTCGATCTGGCTGAGCCCTTGGCGGGCTCAGCTACGGCGGGCTCAGCTACTGGTATCGGCGTCGCTAGGAGCAGGGTAGTCATAGATTCGATAGGTCTTGGTCAACTTGGCGCCGCCCCGCTTGAGCGATTTGTACGACAGATGATTGCTTTCCAGGACCCACGAAAACTCGGCCTCGCTGATCCCCCACTTCAGTGCGTCGGGAACCAGGCGCGCGAGAACCACGACACCAACCCCCCAACGCTGGTATTCCGGTAGCACGTTCGTGCTAATGAGCCGGATACGCGGAATCTTGTTGCGTCTGGTGAGCAACCGCAGGAACCCAAACGGAAACAGTCGCCCGTTGATCTTCTTGATGCGCGGGTTGTAATCGAGCAGGCCGAACGCGGCCGCGACGGGCCGACCATCCACCTCGGCCACGGTCGTCAGCTCGGGGACGACCAGATGCCGCATCGACGCGCCCATGTGTTCGATTTCGCCGGGCGACAGCGGCGTAAATCCCCAGGTACCGTCTAAGGAAGCGTTGTAAATATGCAGAAACATCTGCACTTCTTCGCGAAAACGTGATCGGTCCAAGAAGCGCAGGTCGATATCGAAACGTCGTGTCGCCTCGTTGATGATAAACTCCAGCTTCTTATCCAGCGTCGACAGCATATCGACATGCCCCCAGAAGGCATACAGATCCTGTGCTTTTCCGAAACCGTAATTTTCGATCAGTTTGGCATAGTAGGGCCAGTTGTGGGTCATCATGAACGTCGGCGGTGAATCAAAGCCGTCGATGAGCAAGCCGATTTCGTAGTTCAGCGAAGGGTTGACTGGCCCGCGCATGTCGGTCATGCCTTGTTCACTCAGCCAGGCCCACACTGCATCGAACAGGCCGTTGGCGACTTCTTGATCGTCAATCGACTCAAAAAAACCGAAGAAGCCACGTTTCTCGTGATACTTGTCATTGTGAGTGGGATTCACAATTCCGGAGATGCGCCCGACCGGTTTGCCATCGCGCCACGCGAGCCAATTGCGCACGGTCGCAAAATCATGAAATGGGTGCTTGCGAAAACCGACCAGTTCTTCCAAGTTACGTCTGAGGGGCGGGATCCAATTCTCGTCGTCACGGTTGATCGTCCAAGCTAAGTCAACGAACTGGCGTTGCTCGCGGCGCGATTCCACCGGTTTGATCGTGAGTTCAGCCATACATTCGTTCCCTTACGCTGCAAAACAGGTTACTCTAGGACGAGAATTCCCGGGCTGTCAACCGCATCAGGAGCTACCAACTATGTCCCCTTCGGAATCGTCCCCCTCTGGATCACTCCGCCGTGGCGCCGGCGACCGATGGTCCCGTGTGTTGGTGACGGGTGCCACCGGTCTGGTTGGCAATAACGTAACACGTTTGCTCGTCGAGCGGAGGGTCAAAGTCCGCGTTCTAGCCAGAAAACAGAGTGATTCTCGGCCCTGTGAGGGACTGGATGTTGAACTTGCCACCGGCGACATCACTGACCCGAGATCGTTGGCGGCGGCGATGGAGGGGGTCTCGGCCGTAGTCCATTCGGCGGGCTGCGTACTGCTGGGATGGAAAAACGACGCGTTGCACGAGGCCGTCAATCATCAAGGCACGCTGAACGTGGCGCGCTGCGCGCGCGACGTCGGTGCGCGTCTGGTTCAGGTGTCAACAATCAACACGCTGGGGGTCGGTGCCAGGGACCACTTCGCCGATGAAACGCAGGCATGCGCTCAGAACATTCCCTGCCCGTACGTTGTCAGTAAGCGGGCCGCCGAGGCCGCCGTTCGACAGCAGATTGATGCCGGACTCGATGCGGTCATCGTCCACCCCGGACTGATGTTCGGCCCATGGGACTGGAAACCGTCGTCGGGTCGCATGATCCTCGAAGTGGCCAACCGCTTCACGCCCATGGCACCGGCTGGCGGATGCACGGTTTGCGATGTCCGCGATGTCGCCGCCGGCATCCTCGCCGCGTTGGAAACGGCTCCCACCGGCCGAGCGTACGTCCTGGGTGGCCAGAACCTGACCTACCTGAAGCTGTGGCAACGGATCGCCGACATTGCGGGTGGCAGCCGCCCGTTTTGCCGGAGCGGCCCACTGATTCGCATCGCAGTCGGCCGCGGTGGCGACCTCTGGGGTCGCATCTCCGGCAAGGAACCGGATGTTAACTCGGCAGCCGTGAAAATGTCTGATTGCTACCACTATTTCGATAGTTCCCGCGCCCAGCAAGAGCTCGGGTACGAAACTCGCCCCGTGGAACAGACGCTGCGCGATGCGTGGCAGTGGTTTCAAGACTACGGCTTCGTGAAACAGTAGACTCGG
>JAJRVM010000101.1 GCA_024277285.1 Planctomycetota bacterium | reverse complement strand
TGAACCACCGCCGCTCCCAGCATCTGATGATGGTAGGTGATCTCACCTGTCTTGCGGTTCTTTTTTTGCAGGCAGGACTCGCCATGGCTCTTTTTCGACGAGAAGTATCCCGTGCCATCCATCGACACCAGATAACAGCCTTCATGAAAGACGTAGGGTTCTAGCGCCTTTCCGCGTTGCAGTTGTCCAAACACGTCATTGAACAGGGGCCGCCGCAACGGTGGGGATCGCCTTCATGGCGGTGCGGAGGCCAGCCCGGCGACCGCCGATGTGTATATTGGCCGACCCGGTCTCATGCCCATGGTCGAACTTGTGCGTGCCGCCCGGTCGACGGTGCGCACGATCCGCTTCAGTCTGGTGGCGTCATTGTGTTACAATGTGCTGGCCGCCATGTTGGCGATTTGTGGAGTCATCAGTCCCTTGGCTGCGGCGATCTTGATGCCGATCAGTTCTTTTACGGTGGTTGCCTTGGCGTTGGCGTCACGCACGTTCGGAGATGAATCATGAGCGTAATCTACGTGCTGTTGCCGGTCGCCTCCTTGTTGGCGGTCTTCTTTGTGATCGCTTTTATTTGGGCAGTGCGCCGCGGTCAGTTCGACGACCTTTCCACACCTGCCGTACGCATCTTGCATGACGACAAAGAAGACGAGAACCTGTGACACGATCCCGCCGCAGTGGGATCGGTCATGAAACAGCTGGCAGGCCCAGCCAGTCGAATACCCAGTCCAGTCAAATGCACAGCCGAATGCCGAGCAATTTGATTTGCCAGCTAGGCCGTTTTGCCCGTTAAACGGTCTGTGCCGTCCATCTATCAGTGCCGCTATCAGTGCCAAAAAGGAGAATAGCACATGGTCTTGCATGACAAGAACTCGGTCCGCGACAGTCTGGAGGATGATGTCTACGCTTCCGCAGACCTGTCCGTGAGTATGCCAAAATACCGGTTTCCCACGTCAGAGCAGAGTCCGCGCGCGGCTTATTCAGTTGTGCATGACGAACTGATGTTGGATGGCAACTCGCGGCAAAACCTGGCCACTTTTTGCCAGACGTGGGTGGAACCGGAAGTCCACAAGCTGATGGACGAGTGCCTGGACAAGAATATGGTCGACAAAGACGAATACCCTCAAACGGCTGAAATCGAGTCGCGCTGTGTCCACATGCTCGCCGATCTATGGAATTCGCCGGCCGAGGCGAATACGATTGGCTGTTCGACCACGGGGTCGAGCGAGGCCGCCATGCTTGGTGGCATGGCGATGAAACGTCGCTGGGAGGCCAAGCGAAAGGCTGCCGGCCAGCCGATCGACAAGCCGAATATGATCTCCGGTCCGGTCCAGATTTGTTGGCACAAGTTTGCGCGGTATTGGGATATCGAGCTGCGTGAAATACCGATGGAAAAAGACCGTCTGCTGATGACGCCTGAGGAGGTGCTCAAGCGATGTGACGAAAACACAATCGGGGTGGTGCCGACACTCGGTGTGACTTTCACCTGCCAATACGAACCAGTTCAGGCAGTTGCTGAGGCGTTGGACCAGTTGGAAAAAGAGACTGGCTTGGATATTCCGCTCCACGTGGACGCTGCCAGCGGCGGGTTTCTTGCGCCGTTTTGCGCACCGGACTTGGTTTGGGATTTTCGCATTCCGCGCGTCAAGTCGATCAACAGTTCGGGGCATAAGTTCGGTTTGTCACCGCTGGGAGTTGGTTGGGTGATATGGCGCGAGACGGCGAATCTGCCGGACGATCTTGTTTTTTGGGTCAACTATCTGGGCGGCAATATGCGCGACATCGCGCTGAACTTCTCGCGGCCGGGAGGGCAAGTCGTTTGCCAATACTACAACTTTCTTCGATTGGGGATAGAAGGTTATCGCAAAGTGCACATCGCCTGTTACAAGACGGCCAACTATATCGCCACCGAGATCGAGAAGTTGGGCTATTTCGATATTATCTATGGCGGTGACATGAATGCTGGAATCCCGGCCCTGTGTTGGAAAGTGAAAGAAGGCGATCAGTCGGGGTTGAGCCTCTACGATCTGGCGGATCGCTTGCGAACACGTGGTTGGCAGGTTCCCGCGTATTCAATGCCGGCGAACCGGCAAGACCTGGTCATTCAGCGAATCTTGGTGCGCCATGGTGTCAGTCGTGACCTAGGCAAATTGTTGATGGATGATATCAAACGGGCAATTGAATACTTTGAAAAACATCCGGTTCAAGCTCCCATGACCGCTGCGGAGGCTTCCGGGTTTCACCATTGAATCGTTTGCCGTTTTGCATGACGTCAGGTTGCATGACGTCAGGGGGCACGAAATTTAACGCGATCAAGATCAGAAGACTCCTCGCGAGGTTCATTTCCGCGCGCGTTGGTGACGCGCAGTGCAAAATGCAAAGAGAACGTTTCCGGCTATGTCCCTGGTCGGTCGCTCGTTAACGTCGCGGCCGAGCCAATTCAATCGAAGAAGGTGATTTATGAAGTTTGCAGGATTCGTATTAGCAGCCATCGTATTCGCCCTCGCGACACCGCTGGTCGCGGCCGAGCCGATCGCAAATGAGGCTCCCGATGGGTGGAGCCACAAGACGCCACGCGCGGAAATTGCTCCAGCGTTTTCGTTTGACTCACACGGCGGGCCATCGGGACATGGCAGTCTGGTGATCGAGTCAAAGGGGCACGAAGGACTGATTGGCTATTGGACGAAGACCTATCCCGTGACGGGTGGCAAGCATTACTTGTTTTCGGCGCAACGGCGCGCGGAGAATGTTGCGTGCGCGCGACGTTGTGCGGTCGCTCGGTTGCTTTGGCGCGATGCCAAGGGCCGGCCCGTGTTGCGCGACGAACCATCCTTCGCGTCGTATCGATCGGGCACGGCGCCTCGCGCGGAACCGGAGTTCCCCAGCGACCAGGATGTTGATACGGAAGGCAACGCCGACACCAGTGGCTGGACGGAGGTCTCGGACCGCTACCGCGCGCCATCGCGGGCGACTGTGGTCGTCGTCGAACTGTGGTTTCGCTGGTCCGCCCGCGGTAAAGTCCAGTGGAGCGACGTGTCACTGCGCGAATCGGCGCCTCGGCCTCCACGCATCGTTCGCTTGGCGACGATCCACTACCGGCCAAGGGAAGGCCGAACGAGCTTGGAGAAGTGCCGTCAATTCGCGCCGCTCGTTGCCAAGGCTGCTGCCCAGAAGGCTGATTTGGTGGTACTGCCTGAAACGCTTACCTACTATTCCAGCGGCCGCTCGTATGCCGAGGCGGCCGAATCGATTCCCGGCCCATCGACTGAGTACTTTGGAGAATTGGCCAAAAAGCATGATCTTTATATTGTCGCCGGATTGCTCGAGCGGTCCGGACACTTGGTCTACAATGTGGCGGTGTTGATCGGGCCTGATGGAAAAGTGGTCGGTAAGTACCGCAAGGTCTGCTTGCCTCGCGGCGAGATCGAGGGAGGTGTGACTCCCGGTGATGACTATCCGGTCTTTGATACGAGGTTCGGCCGAGTTGGTATGATGGTCTGTTACGATGGGTTTTTTCCCGAAGTAGCTCGCGAGTTGTCCAATCGAGGCGCGGAGGTAATCGCTTGGCCGGTGTGGGGATGCAATCCGTTGCTCGCGCGCGCTCGCGCTTGTGAAAACCATGTCTATCTGATCAGCAGCACATACACCGACGTATCCAACAAGTGGATTATGTCCGCGGTGTTCGGACATGACGGCGCAATATTGACGCAAGCGGAACAATGGGGAGATGTGGTCGTCGTCGAAGTCGATCTGAGCAAACCGACGTATTGGCACAGCCTCGGCGATTTCAAAGCACAGATCCCTCGGCACCGCCCGTCCGAGACGCGCGCGCCGAAAAAGGGCACGCCGAAAAAGGGCACGCAGAACCAATGAATGAGATGGTTTGCTGCCAGCGTCGAGCATCAGGAATGCGAAATCGGTCGAATCATAGGGAACGAATCATGCGACGAATCATCTGCGAGACCAAACGGTACACCACGTTACCAGCGCAGGCGGCAGTGACCGCTGTGGCGCTGGTTCTGAGCTTGAGTGGTCCCCTGTGGGGGCAAACCGCTGAGTTCGTCCGCATCGGCCAATTAAAAGTCCGTGCAGATTCGCCGTTGGTGAAGAGCGAGTACCCTCGACTGATGATCACGCGGACCGAGTTGCCGGCGATTCGAGCGCGTCTTGCGGAGCCGGAAATCCAAATTTACCTGCAACAGGCACGCGATCTTGTGAAGATCGACAAGGCCAGCCCACTGCTCTTGGCAACGCTCTATCAAATTACTGGAGACAAACAGTTTGCCGATCAGGCCAAGACGAAGCTAGGCAACCCCAGTTGGGATCCAGCATGGACGTTTGCCTTTGATATGGTGGCCGAAACCATGACACCTTCCCAGCGCGCCGAGCAAGCGAAGGAGATTGTCGAGCGGATCAAAGTCAACCGTTGGCGGCCTCGCCTGCTGCATTGTCTCGTCGCTTGGGGCAACGGATTCGATGACGAGATTCTCCCGTTTCTCGAATCATCTTATCACGGAGAGGTGACCAAGCGACTCGAATACAACAACCGTTGGAGCCAGGGACGCGGCGGCAGTTCGATGGGGCATGGTTACAACGGTGAACATTTCTTCAGCGCCGAGTTTGCCGCAATGATGGGCTGGTCCCGTGCGACGGGAGACGACATGATCGCACAGTGCGACTATGCCCACAATACACCGGCATGGTATGTCTATCATTACCTGCCTTGGCAGCATAGTCGCCAGGTGATCCGTGTCGGCGTGACGATGAGCCCGACCCATTTCCAAGCGCTGACTCCACAGAAACACCACGGCGAAAGCTACGTGATGTTGGACATTACTCGCAATCAGGACGGTTTGGGCCAATGGTGGCAACGCGAATTTGTCGGAAAGTGGCCGATGCCCCCATGGCGCGCTGGCGAAGAGCATACGTATGGACTGGTGGGCAGACTCCTCTGGCTCGACCCGTCTATTCCGTCCGTGCCGCCGAAGCAGTTTCCCGAGACTCGGTTGTTCCCGGTCAACGGCCACGTCATCATGCGATCGGATTGGACCGAAGATGCCACCGTTGCCCTCTTTCGTTGTGGGCGTTTTGGCGAAATCGACGGTTACGGTGGCCGCAACAACGCCGATAACTTGCAGTTCATCATCTACAAGCAGGGCTATCTGGCGCCGGATACCGGTTGCGTGCATAGCGTGAACGAAAAAGTCTGGAAGCTGGCGAAACCCAGCAACGTTCACAATTACGGCAAACAGACGATCGCCCACAATTGCATCACGGTTGGGCGCAAGCGGCTGGAGCATCGTGGTTATCAAAACCGTCTGGTTGACGTCGCGCTGCGCGGCGGGCAAATGGTCACGCAGGACCCGCAGTGGTACAAGGCATGGGGACTTGAGGGAGTTACGCGAATTCAAGGCGAGCTTCAGGACGGTGTTATTACCGCTTATTCAACCTCACCCGCTTACGACTATGCCTGTGGTGACGCGACTCGATCTTATCCTCCAGCGCGGGTCAAGAAGATCACACGACAATTCGTCTACTTGAAGCCAGATCTGTTTGTCGTCTTCGACCGCGTGACACCAGCTGACCCGCAGCTTGAAATCATCTGGAACTTGCATGCCTACAAGAAACCAGCCTGGGACGGCGAAACGCACTCAGAACCGGCGGCGACCGAAGACCATCCAGGTGGGCATTTTCTGCATGCGGTGGGTGATTCGTTTCAAGTTTCAAACGACACTGGTACCATGATGGTGACGACCCTTCTGCCGCAGCGCGACGCGCGCACCGTTCGGACGATCGGTGGCAAATGGCACGACTTCGAGCTAAACGGTGTCAACTACGGGCCGACGGGCGAAACTTATGAGCTGCTCGACAAGAAAAAGAATGGCGGCCTCGAGGGTGTCGGTGGTTGGCGCATCGAGGTCGCGCCGACCAAGGTGACCGGTGAAGCGCACTTTCTACACGTCTTGCAAGTCGGAGACCGTGCCGCGCTAACGCCTGCGGACGTCACGCTCGTAACCACGTCGACCCGAACGGGTGCCAAGATTCTGCACGACGATGAATCGATTGAAATCGTTTTCAATACCAAGGGGGACACGGGAGGGCATGTTACCGTGTCGCGTGGCGACCAAACAACCGTGAAGGAGGAGCTTGTCACGCGTGTCGAAGATCACTACGACCGTTGGAAAGTCGACCCTCGCTACGAGAATTGGATGACCAACCCTTTTATGCGAACCGTGATCTTTCCTTATGGCAAGGCTGGCCAGCGTCATCCACCAGTCCGTTGATGATTGCCGTAGGGTGTGTCAAGCCGCGCCTTCGCAGCGTAGTGCAGCGGGCTTCAATCTCAATAGGCGAGTGCAGGCACACCAGCATTCGGCGGACCGTGTTGCTCACGGTTTGCGCAAAGAGATTCCTTACACAGTGAACCTGGACTCGTGACACGTTAGTGCGTGCTCTTGAGCGACGTGACGGTGTTTGTTTTGAATTGACGCGCCCCGTGCTTCAACACCGGTAGACAGCTGCCTGGTCGCAACGCAATTCATGAAGCGCTGTAACCGTTCACGAGCTTCGATTTTTGGTAGCCGTTCAGGGTGCTTCGTTTCAACACAGCGACTCACGGTAAAAGCAGCGAATTCGGCCCGGCAGGGCCGGTACAGCCTTTGCCGGTGCCGTAAGGCACCGGTGTCGTTAT
>JAJRVM010000100.1 GCA_024277285.1 Planctomycetota bacterium | reverse complement strand
TTGCCGGTTGCGGCCGATGGCAACACGGTCACGGCGATACGCTTTCCGCTGGCTCTGGTCTCATGGAACGGCTTGACGGAAAAATCGAGCGGCGTGTCATCAGGGACGTCGATGCCCACAATCGTCACTTCGCCGCGGTCGCGGTCTTCGACGACGTCAATCGTGCGGGCGGCGGTGCTGCCGCGCTGCACGGTGCGAAGGTCTACCAGATTATTCGGGACGACCTCGAAAAGCCTATCGACATAGGCACGAAAGGAGAGACCGAACTTCGGTCGGTTAGGATCGTTGGAGAAGATGACGACTTCTTTGTCGTGCTCCCCGCGCCGTCCGGTGCTGTTGAACGCCGCCTCCAACTCCAGCGTGTCGCCGGGGTGGATGATCTGATCTTCCTCTGAGAAGCTGACGATCGTGCAGCCGCACCCCGGTTTGATTCGTTCGATCACGAGGTCGGCGTCGCCGGTATTTTCCAGCCGCCACAACATCGGTACGACGTCCCCGGCTTGTACCGTGCCCAGGTCTATCTTCGGCTCATCGACCGAAAGGCGGGGCGCTGCCCCCCGGGCGTGCGAGGCTGCTATCGCGGTCGTGACGATGACGCCAGCCAAGCGCCAGTTGATCTGTGCGTGTGAGGCTACATGGTACTTCATGGGTCGTTCCTGTGACTAACGGTTGCTCTCGCATTAAGCCGAGACGCGACAGCAACAAGCCGATTCCATCCAGGCAGTCACGTCGCGCGGAGCGGCACCTATTGTAGCCAAAAAATTCGGGATGGGGCGTCGTTTGGTGTGTGACTTATGTAATCTTTCAGCAATCGGGGCCGAAGTTCTTTTTCAGTGAGCTGCGACTACTCCGAAGGATTGCGGTGCCAGCCGACAGCATGACTATGGCCAGGATCGTCAAGCCCCATTCGGAGACTGTGGGAATCCCAACGCAATCATTGTCCGTTCCGGGTGGGGTGCCTGGCAGGCAACAGCCGTCATTGGGGATTGGATCGGTTATCGTGACGAATTCGCATTCTGCCTGGCAAGTGCCTGGGCTTAGCAGTATTCCGACCACGCAGGAATCCCCAGAATTGCAGGTGGTGGGGCATGCGCCAGCAACGCCAGTGGGAATCGCCGTGTCACAGATCTCATCGGGATCAACGATTCCGTTGCCGCATGTGATAAGCGGATTGGGAAGCAACGCACGCCACACACCGCGGCCATGTGTCCCGGCGATGAGCGTGCTTGTGGAGCGATCAATCACAAGATCAGTCACGATTACATTGGGGAACGCCGTTCCATCCTTCTGCCAAGTGCTACCCGAATCCATTGAAGCATAGATACCCACACTTGTGCCCACATAGATCGCAGGCGGAACTTGTCGCCAATCCACCGCCAACGTACGGGCGTAGAGATCCGCTGGAAAGTTCGTACTCAGATCGCTCCAGGTCACGCCAAGATCATTGGTGCAGACCACGGTAGTGGCAAATGATCCCATGGCTGCACACGCTCGAGACGAATCCACCGGGTGAATGTCGATCCTAGCCACTCCCGAGATCTGCCCAGGTACGGGGATGTGCATAGTCCAGCTCTTGGCATCGACAGTCGTAAAAATGCTACCGGAGTTGGTGCCAACATAGATTGTGTCCGATGCCCCCTCGGCCACCGCCAGCGCCGTGGTTATCACAGTTCCGAATACTGGCTCTGTCAGCGGCTCACTGAGCGGCGTCCAGTTGGCACCGGCGTCGGCATCTTGCGTACGCCACACTCGGCTTGATCCCCAGAGAAGCGTGTGTGGGATGTTCGGATCGGTGGCAAATACGCCACCCCCAATTGTCTCGCCGCCCCACGGACCGGATATGTTTTCGATGACGCCGTCTGTCGATCGAAAGAGGGCGTCGGAAGTGAGCGCTGTCAGATACAAGACCGACGGATTCACGGAATCGAAAGCGGTATGTCCGCCGTCCCCGCCCGACAAGCCATCCCACCTCAATCCGCTCACCGACGTTCGTTCAAAGAAACCGTTGTCCTGAGATCCGCCCATGAAGCGTTCGGAGTCCGTAGGATGATGCGAGATGTAGTAAAGCTGCGTGATTCCGAGCGTAGCATTCAGGTTAGTCCAACTCTGCCCACCGTCGGCGCTCTTCCACATACCGCCGTCATTGCCGAGCCAGACCGTTTCGTCCGGACCTACCGTAACGGCTTGGTAGTCCACATGGAGGCTTGGCCGCGAGGTAGTGTCCGTGATCCGCTGCCAACTGGTGCCAGCGTTCTGAGACCGATAGAGGCCAAATCCGAGTAAGAACACGGTGTTCTCGTCTGTAGGGTCAACGGCCAACGCCAGATTCCAAGACGTTCTTCCCAAGGGTGGGTCGGTGCCGGGCGTGCCGGACCATGTATTCCCGCCATCAGTCGAACGGTAGATCCCTTCAAGCCCGATGGAGACACCTTCTTCGCTGATAGCTGCGTAGAGGACGTTTGGGTTCGATTGTGCGATGTCGAGGACCACATTTAGCGTTTGTATATTCGGTAAGCCGTTACCGAGAAGCGTCCAGTTGTCTCCGCCGTCGGTTGACCGGTAGACGCCATCCGGGCGATGTCCTACATACAGCCGAGATGCGTCGGTGGGGTGCATCACCATGTCTGATGCGTCACCAGCGAGATGCCCAACCCATGTGGTGCCGCCGTCGTCACTGCGGATATAACCTAGGTTGCCCGTGACATGGATGCGCGACGGATCGTTGGGATCTACGATAATCATGCTGCATGTAGTACCAACCTGATCTGCCGTGGCGAGACGCTCCCATGTGGTGCCGCCGTCAGGCGATCGGAACAGCCCGTCGCCAAGTAGACCGGTCAGGTATTCGCCAGTCCCTACATAGACGACTTCGGGGTTGCTTGGGTCAAGGGCGACGCATCCATGGTTGAGGGTAGGGAGTTCGTCGGTGAGCGGCACCCACTGTAGTCCACCATCGACAGTTTTCCAAACGCCACCTGAAGCAGAGGCGACGTACACTGTATCCGGAGCCACAGGATGCACGGCAATGGCGGCGATTCGTCCGCTGTAGTCCACAGGCCCGTCGATCGTTAGTTGGCACGTTGGCATTGGGCCCAGGAACTCCCACGGCAGCGACAGGCTGCCTTGCGGTCCCGCCAACATGTGCTCGGGTCGCCAGTTCGGAACCGCTTCGGACGAATTGAGGCGTGATGGAGCGGGACGCCCCACATCGCGACGTGACTCGCTTTCATGGGCCTGATCAAGCGGCGGAACGTATGCACGCCACACAGTCGCACCGAACCCGAAAGCTATGCTGCCAACAATCAAAGTTCCAACAATGACGACAGTATGTCGTTGCAGAAGCCAGCTACGCTGGATTGCGCCATCCGCAGCCGCGACCGCCGGTGCGGTTTTTTCGGTCGATGCGCTCACGCTACGCCTCACTTTCCGGGCAGAAATATGGCTCTACTTAGGCAGGCTACATCGTACCGATTGTATCGCTTGGCCGAAGAAGACACAACCCGGCGCCGTCCTCTTCAGCCCGGCGTTGTTACGGTACGGTTAGTTGCAGGTTGTGGATTCGTGGCCCGTCGTTGAGTTCGCGCAGCACGAGCCGGACGTCGCGTCCGACGAGCTTGGAGGCTTCGGCGAATCGGTACTCGACCGCCTGGGAGTCGCCGGGGCGGAGGTTGGTGAAC
>JAJRVM010000099.1 GCA_024277285.1 Planctomycetota bacterium | reverse complement strand
GTGCCGCCGGAATTTGTGATTCGAGTGTTTACAACGCAGAGTAGGTCTGCGAGAATCAACGAACTTTCTAGGTCTCTTTCCTGATCCCTTTCGACGCTTTTCCTGGTGGTCGGCGAATTGCCACTGCCGCCTCAAAATACGGGTGGCCAACATGCCAAAGCAAACATTGATGGAGACGCCTTCATGGCGGTGGGGTGTCGGCTTCGTTATCGCGGCAAGTGCCGCCTGGGTCTTGTTGAATTACACTCCGATTGAATTCGACCTTCCCAAGGAACTGCAAGGCGTGGACATGTACAGCCCACCCAAGGTGCAGGCGGCCGAGAAGACACAGAGTGCGGTACTTTATTGGAAAAACAACTTCATCAAATTGGGTTTGGTCGGTCTTTGCTTCGGCGCGGTGCCTTTCCTTGCGGCCGTGGGGACGGGCCGACGTCGCTGGGTCGCCGGGGGCGTGGGATTGGTGGTGGGCGTCACCTGCGGATTGTTGGTCGTCGTGGTCGGCACATATCTTCGGCGTCGCTTCGACAGCGGAGGCTACTTGCCGTTCGTGGGTAACGACACTCGTGCGTTGGTCGCGGATGCAGGAATATTCATGTCAGCGAGTGTACTCTTGACGCTGCCGATCGCCTTGGCCGTGTTGGTTGGTGGCGGGAAACAGAGTGGCCAGAAAGCCATTTCGATTCTATTGGCAGGTGCAGTAACTGGTTTGGTCGTTCCCTTGGTGGCGTCCATTCTTTTTCCTGCCTCCCAGACGAATCAGTTCCCACCCAACGGCTTGGCACTCACCGCAACCTGGTTGGCAGTCCTCTCCGGTGTGGCCTTTGCATTCGTTACCGTTACCGGCGCGCGGTCCGCGAAAATCAAGGCCACCGGCTAGACTATTGGCACCGATCGATTTTGGCGTTGGGTGGGAGATGCGATGTGCGGTGATCCAGAGAGCCCATCATAGTGGATACGGCAGCTCGGCGCGCCAGCCAACGCACATGCATGGCAACTCGGATACGAAACTCGTTCGGCAACCGCTCACGGCACATTGACGGTTACCGCGATCGCACCAACACGAGTTTCGACTCAAACTGTCTTCTGCCCGCTTTGAAAGCCGCCAGAAATTGACTCACCATGTCCGCGTTTCGCACCATCCGTAGATTGATGCCGTTGGCCAGGTTGCAGTCCCTGCGCATCTTGCTTCCCCTTGGAATAATCTTATCCGAGGGGGCCGGGGGATGTGGACCGTCGCCCCCCCCCACACACTCTGCCTCACCAGCTCCGCGGACTTCCGCAACGGCGGCGGCCGTTCCTCGAACAACTCCCGCGCAAGTGAAGCCGGCGCCAAGTGATGATTTGTTTACCGACGTGACGGCACGGGCCGGAGTCTCGTTTAGTTACAGTAACGGTCGCCTGGCGGGTGAGTATTCCATTCTGGAATCGTTGGGAGGTGGCGTAGCCGCGTTTGACTATGACAACGATGGGCATATCGATCTTATGTTCGCTGGCGGTGGCGAGCTGAATAACAAGCGAGTCACGGCCAAACGCTGTGCATTGTACCGAAATCTGGGTGAGTGGCAGTTTCACGAGACGACCGAGGTGGCTGGCACCGCCGCTGACGAGTTTTACAACCATGGAGTTTACCCGGCCGATTTTGACAACGATGGATTTCCCGATCTAGCGGTGAGTGGTTACGGCGGCGTACAGTTGTTTCACAACCAGGGAGATGGGACCTTCCAACACCAGGATACCTTGAAGACACATCCCGAGAGTCCGTGGAGCACAAGTCTGGCATGGGCGGATTTTAACGGCGACGGCAACCTCGACCTGTATGTAACTCACTACGTCAATTGGTCGTGGAAGAACCACCCGATTTGTCCCGGTCCGCGTGGCGTGCCGAGAGAAGTGTGTGCACCGAGAGTGTTCTCTGGTCTTTCGGATTCGATCTTCCTTGGCGATGGCCAAGGGGGATTTGATCGTGTGACACACGAAGTGGGCCTGGTCGAAGGAGGTAAAGGCCTTGGTGTCGTCGCCGGTGACATGAATTCAGACGGCCACATCGACATATACGTAACGAATGACACCACCGACAATTTCCTCTACTTTAACGATGGCGGCGGCCATTTCACCGAGTCGGCAATTGTCGCTGGCGTTTCAGGCGACGACGTCGGCGTGAACATGGGCAGCATGGGAACGGTACTCGAAGATGTCGATAACGACGGTTTGCC
This sequence comes from Planctomycetota bacterium, assembly GCA_024277285.1. Next base: position 50,328 of record JAJRVM010000099.1, on the reverse strand, counting down.
CGATCTATGGGTAACCAATTTTGAACGTGAACTATTCGCACTCTATCTGAACGATGGGGGCGGGTTCTTTTCCCACTCCAGCCGTAAGGCGGGGATCGCCGCGATTGGGGGTCTCTACGTCGGTTTTGGGACGGTCATGATCGATCTCGACCTTGACGGAAACCGCGACATCGTCACCGCGAATGGTCACGTTTCTTACCATTCGCCAGGGGCAGCGTACGAGCAACCGCCGTTGCTACTGAGGAATCTTGGCAACGGACGTTTCCAACGGTGGGAGCAGGGCGGCTATTTTGCCAAGACGCACGTTGGACGCGGCCTGACCTATGCGGACCTGGACAATAACGGTGCCTGGGACCTAGTCGTGTCGGACGCCGAGAAACCGGTAACACTCCTATGCTGCCGTGAGCCGCCCCACAACCGTTGGGCATTCGTTCGATTGGTCGGGCGCACCTCAAATCGTGATGCAATTGGGGCCACACTGCACATCTCGACGAGCGCAGGTGATCAACTCTATATGCACAACGGCGGTGGAAGCTATCTGTCGTACGCGGATGCGCGCATCCGACTGTTGATTCCCGACAATGATCAACCCGCTCAAGTACGCGTGCGTTGGCCGTCAGGCGCGCAGGAATCGTTTCCGATGCCCCGCCCGATGAGTGACGTTGTGTGGATTGAAGGCGGCTCGGCCCACCTTCCGTAAGAACGATAATGTGGATGCCCTGCACGGGAGAAAGAAGATTTTCATGTGCCGCAGAAGCAAGCCAACAGAGACGTTTCAAACCGCTTGCAAATCCGTAAGCGATGTGGCGGCCTCGTCAGGGACAAGTGGTCCGCGACCCTATTGGCTGCGCCGGTTGATTTGGCCTTTGGCACCGGCCCTGCTGATAGTGATCTGCTCGACAGAAGGCTGTGGAGATAGTGACCAACAGGACAAGTCACAACCCGTCCTGCCACCGGTCACCTCTTCCCGGACGGCAGCCGAAGTGGCAGCGGAACGCGATTCTCCGTCGTCAGTTTCAGTTTCCTCAAATCCGATTGACCAGACTGAACAAGGCGCCATCTATCGCCAGGCGGTGAAAGCTCTCGATGCGGGCAACGTAAAGGAAGCCATGGCGCTCCGTCAACGCCTGGAGGGGCACTCGCAGTATGGCGTGTTAGCCGAGGCGGTCGACGCGTTAGCTCTCGTCAAGCAGGGCAAGTATGACGAAGCCATGCGTGCTGCCGAACAGCTCTCGAAGATACCGGCGTTGCGGGCAGAGTCGCTCATGATCGCGGGGGAAGCCTTTCACGGCCAAGGCAAATGGCGTGAGGCGATCGGGGCATTTCAACGCGCCGTCGCATTACAGCCCGATCTCGTTCGCGCGCATCGTTGGCTCGGAGCCATCTACTTCGACACGGGAGCCATGCAACTCGCCACCGATGAACTTCGGCGAGTGGCCGAATTGGACGCGAGCGACTGCCACTCGCTGAGATTGTGCGGGCTGATCCAATACGAGTATCAAAAATACGACCAAGCCGTCAAGGATTATAGACGGGCGCTCAAAAGGTCTCCTCCAAAACAGATGGAATCTGAGATTCGGATCAAACTAGCCGACTCGCTGCAGGAACTGCGAAAAGTCGGCGAGGCCCTTGCCGCGCTGGCCGAATGTGACGATACGGCGGACGTTCTCACTCAGCGGGCCATCTGTTATGAGACGGGTGGAAAAATCGATGCGGCGCTCGAACAAGCCCAGCACGCGATCAAGTTGGCGCCGCGACATCCCAAGGCAAACCTCGCCCTCGGTCGACTCTACCTGGCACAGCGCCGTCCCAAAGATGCAATCGGGCCGCTGCAAATTGCCGTCGACGTCGATCCCGCCAATCATGAACCCCGTTTCTTTCTCGGACGGGCCATGATCCAGATGGACCGCGTTGACGAAGGCAAGGCACAATTGGCGCAGTCGACTAAACTCAAGGAAGCGTTCTTGGAAATGGCCGACCTGCACGTCGAAGCAATCGGGCATCCCAACGATGCCGCAATCCGACTGAAACTGGCACAGGCTGCCGAAAAGCTCGGTCGAATACCGATCGCCTTGTCGTGGTACCGGGCCACACTTGGCCTGGATCCACAAAATAAGGAGGCGGCCAAGGCAATTGAACGCCTCAAGACAAGCGTGCCATCAGGCCACAAAGAGTGAGATAGTTTCCCGATTGCAATGCCGTGACAGTGGCGTCATCACCAATACGCCGTGTGCTCGTCAGGCAAGTGAATCCGTTGGATGATTTCCATGTCACACGCCGATTCCAGCGCGACTCACTTCCTGAACACACATGACGGTACGCTTTGACGCGCCTTCCTCCTCTGCAGGCAACCATTGCCAGGTTACCCATTCCCTATTCGCCACCTCACACCCGCTTCTCGCCCGAGACGCGAATGATTCACTGCCCAGCTCGCGGTGTTTTGGGTAATATGCGCGTAAGCCACTACAGCTTCCATAGTTACACGGACATCGGAAACACTCGTGAATAATCCGGCACTAGAGCTTCCCCACCGGACTCGCCGACGCCCTCCTTTAGTGCTTACACAGACACCTATTAGAGTCAGCCACGAAGAACCTTCGGTGGCCGACCTGGCGCAACAACATGCGCTCGATTCAAGCTTCCGCGCGCTGGAATTGCCAAACACGCACGTAATTTGAAGCGGCATACGCATACAAAGAGGTAAAGGTTCCCGTCGTTGCAAAAAAAACGATTTCTTTGGTTTCGCTGTGCCGAATATGGTAAACTCAGTCCCGCTCATTCGATTTGAGTAGTGGCGTGATCGTTCTATTATCCTTTTTTCTCATCATGCGAATGGAGTGTCTTTTGATGGCGCGTAAGCAAAGACTAGGTTTTACCCTTGTCGAATTGTTGGTGGTCATTGCGATCATCGGTATTCTGGTGGCGTTGCTACTGCCCGCAGTGCAGGCAGCGCGCGAAGCGGCCCGGCGTATGCAATGCATGAACCATTTGAAACAGATTGGTTTGTCCATGCATAACTACCACGACGTTTACAAACAGTTTGCGATCGGAACACGAGATCAGGACCCGGCGAACCCGCCCGGCACGAACCGCCCTTGGCAAGGTGGGCCACACCGTAAAGGATCGGTGTTGGTGAAGATTCTTCCGTATATGGAACAGAACCCGTTGTTCGAGAAACTTGACTTTCGAAATGACATTGTTGCGCAACTTTACGCGTTGGGATATGGTGGGAACAACGGCCAAAAGATGCCGATCTACATTTGCCCCAGCGACGCAACGACCGCGTCGAAATTAAGTGGCGCTCATCAGTTCTACAATTACGCCCCATGCATTGGCAATCAGAATATGCCTGGGCGTTGGTGCAACGTCTACCCGAACAATTCATGGCAGACGGTCGCGGCTGGCGTTTTTGGTGGCAACATGTTCAAAGACGGCGGCACGGGGCACGGCAGTAGTAACAGCGGGCGGGGCATTTCAGGCTGTTTCTCCCGTTACAGTTGGGCAACCAAGTTTGGGGGAATCGCCGACGGCACGACGAACGTCATCATGTTCGGCGAAGTTCTTCCCAGTTGCGGCGACCATCACCGGGGTGGTTGGTTCAATCCGAATGCGTTGTGGACCGCCACAACCGGCGCGATCAATTTCAATACGTGCGGAAAAATGGGCGTTGATGACCGAGCGCAGAATTGCAATGACTATCGCAATTGGCAGACGTCGCAGGCGTTCAAGTCAGATCATCCAACCGGTGCTCAATTTGTGTTCTGCGACGGTTCGGTGCATTTCCTGGTCGATACAGTCGACTACTTTACGTACCAGCAGATGGGCACTCGCTCCTCAGGTGGTGCATTGGTCAAGGACCCCAGGGGTGGTTGAGTTGGATAGCTTCACTTGCTGACATACTTTCGACTGGTGCGTTTTTAACGGCGCACCAGTCTTCCTTTGGGTTGAGAGGATTAGTTGGATGCACCGCACATTCTGTTTGTTAGTCGTAGGAGCGTTTCTTTTTGTCTCGATCGGATGCGGCGAGGGACCGACCGCTGGCACTCCCGTACCAGTGACCGGAACAATCACTTACAAGAACAAACCGGTCGAAGGGGCTCAAGTTACGTTCCTGAGCACCGCAGAGGAAGGTGCCCGATCGGCAAGCGGCACGACCGCTGCCGATGGGTCGTTCACATTGACCACCAATAAGACGGGAGACGGGGCAGTGCCCGGTGACTATATCGTCACGGTTTCCAAAATCAAGAACTCTGCGGCAAGTAACGACATTGACGTCGCGAACGATGAGTTTGGCGCCGATTATGGCGCGATGATGGAGGGGGCGGCCTCGAGCGAGAGTAATACGAAGACGAAGGACAACGAGTTGCCCGCGAAGTACGCAAGTGCCGCTGAATCCGGAATAAAACGGACCGTCGTCTCTGGCTCGCCCAATGAATTCGAGATTGCGTTGGAATGAGCTCAGGATTCCCACCGACGCAGCGCTGCGCCCGAGACGTGGCGTTGCGTTTTTTTCACTTTCTCTTACTTCTCGAATTCGATTGATGAATCGAGATCATTCCGCGAATCGACGAGAAGAACCGGATGCGTCCAGGCCCAGGGCCCGAATCGCTCGTTTTCGCTCGACAAGACGACGAGCGTTGTTCCTTGTCCTGATCGCACTCGTGACAATCGCTTGGTGGGTCGATGTTCCCGTCCAGTGGTGCCGGCTTGCGGCGCGGCGTGCGCTGCGCGACAACCTGCCGCAGACTGCGGTAACCTGGGTCCATCGAGCTCGCTCCTTTCGTGATTCCAGTGGCGAAACGACGTTGCTCGAAGCGCGCGCGTTCGCGCGCGCCGGCTTGACGACTCGTTCGCTGCGTTCGCTCGCGGCGGCGACCGACCAGGGGGCTGACGATGACAACCTGCTGGCATGCAAGGACTTGGTGTTAGCTCGACGCGGAGATTTGCTGGCGGCCGAGCGGCTGACCACGCTTCGTGCGGGGCTTTTGCAGGCACGCGAGGCATACGAAGCGATCGTCCGATGTGGGTTATTCCACGGCCGCTGGGACTGGGCCCGTTCAGTTCTTGACGGATGGGAGAACGAATTCCCGCGCGACGCGGCCGTACCCTATCTGCGCGGCCGCATCTTCGAGCTTCTCGAAGAATCCCAGAAGGCCATCGGCGCGTACGACGCCGCCACACAATTGCAGAGTTCGCTTACCAAGGCTTCTTTCCGGAAGGGTGCGATCCTGCGTGAGTTGCGCCAGTTCGATGCGGCAGAGACGGCCTTCCTTCGTTGCCGCGAGTCGCCGTTCCTGTCCATCGCCATGATCGAGATAGCCGATTGCCGCTGGCAGCGGGGCGCGACCGAAGAGGCGTGGGAGGCGTTGGAACCGTATGTCGAGATGCCGCCCCAACAACTCATGGAACTCTATCTGCAAGTGGAAGAGTTCGTGGATGAAGACCGAGCCGCTCTAATTGCGGCGCGCATCCGAGATAGCCAAGACGACTCCGACGCGGCCATACCACTGCTAAAGCGAGTTCTCGATTATAATCACCGCAATGTTGAGGCACATAATCTCCTCGCATCCGCATTGCGAAAGATCGGACGTGTCGATGAGGCCAAACAGCAGACCACAGTCGTTGAAGAGCTACTCAAGAAGCGAAGAAAGACCACGGAATTGCGGCGATTGCTGTCCGACGCCCCAGGCGATATCGAGATGCGCTGCGATCTGGCCGAATTGTATTTACAAGCGGAGTCACTCTTGCATGCCCAACTAGAATTGGCAACGGTTTTGGAACAGTCCCCCGGCCATCATCGTGCCCATCGTCTGCTCGCGGCGGTCTACCGAGAGAAAGCGCGCTTCGTTTCTGAGTTTGCCCACTTGGCCGAGTATCATGAACGGCTGGGCCAATAATTGTAAGTAGCAATTGTAAGTAGCCATCATGCTCAGTCTGATATGGCACAAGTAAATTCGTGGTGCTTCCCGCGCGCCGACCCCAGGTGCGACACGACCATTGCAAAGGACCAAGGAGAATGACGAATCCAATCGTTGCATTACTCCTGATGCGGTGGCAACCGCAGGCCGCGAGTGGGCTATTGCTGGTATTGCTCTGCATCTGCGCGATCACTGGATGTCGTCGGCAAGCCGACGTTGTCGAGCCACATCGGCAGCCAGAGTCGGCGAACCCGACTTCTCGACAATCGGCGATCGATTTTCGCGTGATCCACAGCCCGACATTGGATGCCGTCGTCTATCAGAACGGCCGTCAGGCGAACATGTGCGCCATTCTCGAAATCGTTGGTGGAGGAGTGACTTGTTTCGACTACGATCTGGACGGCTATTGTGACTTGTTCTTCCCGGGAGGTGGAACAATCGAACCGGAGCAAAGGATCGTGAGTGGCGTCCCTTCGACCCTGCTTCGAGGCGGACCAGACTGGTCGCTCAGCAAGGTTGACGTGGCGGCGTGCGCGACGGTGGACGATCTGTACACGCATGGTGCAGTTGCTGCGGATTACAATCACGATGGCTTCGTGGATTTACTGGTCTACGGGTACCGAGGCGTTCGCCTGCTACGCAATCAAGGAGACGGCACCTTTCTCAATGTGACCCGCGAGGCGGGACTTACCGGAGCACCGTGGACCACCGGGGCGGCGTGGTGCGACCTCGACGGAGACGGCCTGTTGGATCTCTATTGTGGCTCGTATGTCGCCTGGGACTTTGCTACACACCGCGTCTGTCCCACGCGAGACGGCACGCCCGATGTTTGTTCGCCGAACGCATTTGAAGGCGGCACAGACGCTCTCTATCGTGGTTCGGATGATGGCACATTCGTCGATGATTCGCAACACCTCGTGGCGCAGTTCAAGGGAAAGGCGCTCGGTGTACTTGCGGCCAAGTTTGAAGCAACGGAAGGCATCAGCATCTTCGTGGCGAACGATATCACACCAAATCTTCTCTTTCGCCAACCAAAAGGCGCTGGATTGGAAGAGGTGGGTGTGGTCTCCGGAGTTGCCGTGGACGGCATGGGTAACCCGAATGGAAACATGGGTATAGCTCTGATCGATCTCGATGGAAACCAGCGTTTCGACCTATTGGTGAATACGTTCGAGCACGAGCAAATCGCCTTTTATCGAAATGAAGGGAGTTCCTCTTTTCGTTTTGCCAGCCGCGATATCGGGTTGAGCACACTCAATGCGCGCGTCGTTGGCTTCGGAATCGTCGCCGCCGACTTCGACAACGATGGCGATGAAGATGCGATGCTAACGAGCGGTCACGTACACTACCATCCCGATAGCGGTGACATTCGCCAGCCGACAGTGTTGTTGGAAAACACGTCCGAACACATGCTCAAACGGACCATGCCTTCGTGCGAATTGTTCCATGTCCCAAGCGTGGGACGCGGCCTGGCGGTAGCGGATCTCGACAACGACGGTGATTTAGATGTCATCATCACGCATCTCTTTGCACCACCAACGATCCTGGAAAACTCGGGGAGCCCGCCAAACAGCTGGCTGCGCATACGCCTCATTGGAAAAACAAGCACGCGAACACCGATCGGAGCGATCGTCACCGTCAAGATTGGCAATAACGTGATGGCACGCCAGCTGTTTTGTGGTGGCAGCTACCTGTCGCAAAACCAACAGGAGCTCTTTTTTGGCTGGAAAGGCACCGGCAAACCCGAGGTCGCCGTCCAGTGGCCCAGCGGCAGTGTGTCCAAGTTACAACGCGTTGAGCCCCGGCAACAGTTGGTTCTTGTGGAACCGTAGTAACCTTTCAAATCGGAATGGGCGTCAACTCAATCGGCTCGTCACCTACAAGAGACCGAATCAAGCCGCGACCGTAACCGTTCACGGCCTCTGCGTCGAGACACATGCATCTTTGTCTTAGGCTTTGTCCCAAAACGTCTTTGCGCGCGGCAAAGCCATGCTCTTTTCAGCAGACTACGCGAAACGTAAGGTGGTAAATACGCGTTTTGAGACGAAGCCTAGTTCAGTACGTTTCCATCTTTGGCGCAACGGGAATCCCGCCGGCTTGACCGGGCGGATGAATTAGGTTGCTTGCTACTTCGTTCGGCCTTTGGCTTGCCTGTGGAGGAGGAACGTTCGACGCCCGGTTTGAGCGACGAAAACGAATTGCCGCTCTGTTTGCGCTGACCTTGTATTCACCGCCCTGGGGTCCAAGGCGCACCGGCTTTGTCGAGCTTTTCGAGCAGCGGTTGATATTCACTTTCCAAGACTTTCTTCAGCTGCGTGGCGACTTGTTTGAATTGCTGCAGTCCGATCTTGTATTGCTGGCGATGTGTTTGTGTCGGGCCGTAAGTCTGCTGCAACGTACCGCGCAAGGCAATTTGCACGCGTGTGATCACAGCGACCTTCGCCGTCTGGCTCCGCTGCGTACGCGTATCGTCTCCAACAATTCGTACTCGAAGATCCAGCAGCTTCAATTTAATAGCCTGGGCCTGGTCACGGAGTTTGAGATCAAGGTCGGCCGAATTGCTGACCATTTCCTTAATGGCGTCCAGTTGTTCCAAGGTTTCCGTCAACTGTCGATTGGCGCTGACGACCTTGCGTTGCAGTCGGCCAACCTGCTGTTGAAAAGCGAGTACTTTGGCACGATCCTGCCGTGGCAACGTCGATTTCAATATCGCGACCACTTCAAACGACTGCGGCTTGCTCAACGAAGTCAGCTTGCCATCGACGCGTTGACTCGCCTCGACCGTATAACTCCCCGGTGTAACCAGAGGCCCCGCGTTTGCATCGCCGGTAAAGGACCCGTAACGCAAGTCCCAGGCAATACGGTGTGTACCCGAGGAAACGGGACCGGTGATCCGACGAACGAGATGTCCAGCTTCGTCGCGAATCGCGAAGATCAATTGCGGCGGCTCTTCCCGCGCTTCTCGCTTGAGCTCATCCCAACCGGGGAAAACGATATTTCCGTCCCGTTTCTTGACTTCCTGTTCGCGCTCGTTGCGTCGCGCTTTGCGTGTCCGTAGTTCATCCTTCAGGTAATAGGTAAAGACGGCACCAAACGGTGGGTTCGAGGCCACGAAATATCCGTCTCCCTGCGAACCCTTGGGGCCCCCGATCACGCGATCTTGAATATAGAGCTTCGCCGCACGGGAAGGGAAAATGGCAAACGGTTTGTCGAGCATACCAGCATCAAGCGTCCGCAGCGGTGCGTAGTCGTCCAGCACGTAGAAGCTGCGTCCAAACGAAGCCCCCACCAGATCCGATTCGCGTCTTTGGATGGCCAGATCGCGAAACGGGATCGTCGGCGTACCGGGCAGTTTGACCCAATGCGTTCCGGCATCGCGTGAATAGAAAATGCCGAACTCGGTGCCGGCAAAAAAGAGGCCCTTGGCCACATGGTCTTGCACAAGTCGCCAGACCAGGTGGCGGGCGGGCATGTCTCCGACCATCGATTCCCAGGTGTGCCCACGATCGGTGCTGCGAACCAGGTAGGGTGCATAGTCGCCCGTCTTGTGGTTGTCGAAAACGGCATAGACCGTGCTGGCGTCATGCAGGTCCGCCTTAATGTCGTTTACGAACGCGCCTTCGGGAATGCCGTAAACCTTGTCGATCTTACGCCAATGCTTGCCTCCATCTTCCGTCACTTGGATCAGTCCATCGTCGGTGCCCACATAAATCAAGCCTTCTTGCAACGACGATTCGCTGATCGAAGTGATGTTCCCGTACTGGCTCATCGCAAACAGATCCCACATCGCGTCAATGCTCCAGACGCGGCCCATATGGGGCAACGTAAAGCGGTCCTTGCCACGCGACAGATCGGGACTGATGGTTTGCCACGAGTCGCCGCGATCGTCACTGCGGTGGAGTTTTTGGGAACCAAAATAGAGTCGGGTGTGATTGTGCGGGCTGATCAAGATCGGCGAATCCCAGTTGAACCTCAGCTCCTCTTCGTCCGCCGCCGGCTGGGGACGTATATCCACCGATTCTCCGGTGCGTCGATCGAAACGCCGCAAATGTCCCTGCTGTGATTCACAGTAGATGGTGTTCGGGTCTTTGGGATCGATCGCACAATCGTGGCCATCCCCGCCAATCGCCACGCGCCAGTCGGCATTGCGGATCCCGGAAACGGTTGTGGTTCGAGCGGGACCGTATTGCGTAGCATTGTCCTGAGTACCGCCCACGACGTGATAGAACGGTTCGTCGTAGTCGACGTCAACCTTATAAAACTGTGTCAGCGGAAGATTCGCGGTGAACTGATAGGTTTTGGCAAAGTCCCACGATCGATACAGACCACCATCGCACCCGACCAACAGGAAATCCGGGTCAGTGGGGTGAAACGCGATGGCATGATTATCGACATGTTTGTTTGCGTTCCCAACGCTCTGGAATGTAGCGCCACCGTCGATGGTACGTCCCAGTTGGACATTGGCATGGTAAAAGACATCGAAGCGATGCGGGTCGCAGTAAATCTCCTGGTAGTAATGCGGACCGGTACCACCCGCCACATAGTCGCTCATCTTATTCCAGCTGGCACCGGCATCGGCCGAGCGCCAAACGCCCCCCTTGCGCCCCGCCAACTCGATGGCGGCGTAAAGTACGTTTGACTTCTGCGGCGAGATCGCGATCCCCATCTTGCCCATGTCCTTCTTCGGCAAGCCGTTGGTTAACTCGATCCAATGAGACCCGGCATCGGTCGTTTTAAAGACCCCCGATTCGGGACCGCCATCGATCACGCCCCACACAGTCCGATGACGTTGATGCGTCGCCACATAAAGAACATTCGGATCGCGCGGGTCGATCGCAATGTCGGTGACGCCCGTCCAAGGCCCTTTAGTCAAGACCGCTTGCCAAGTCTCGCCACTGTTGGTCGTCTTGTATAAGCCGCGTTCACCACCTGATGACCAGAGTGGTCCTTGCGCCGCAACATAGACGGTCGCCGAATCGCGCGGATCCACGACGATCTTCGAAACGTGCTCGGTCGCCTTGAGGCCCACATTCTTGAACGTCTTGCCACCGTCATGGCTGACGTAAACTCCGTCACCATAGCCCACGTGCCGACCACTTACGTTCTCGCCCGTACCCACCCAGATCGTATGCCGGTCGTTGGGATCGATCGTGACACAACCAATCGAATACGACGAGTAATTCTCGAAAATGGGTTTCCAGGTGGTGCCTGCATTCTCGGTCTTCCAGAGATTGCCCGATCCGACCGCCACGTACCAGGTGTTCGGCTTGGCCGGATCGATCGCCAGGTCAGCAATCCGCCCCGACATCAGCGCGGGACCAATCGAACGCAGTTTCAATGCGCCCAATAGTTTGGTAGTTATCTTGCCATCGGTTTCGCTTTCCGCAGCTAACAACGCCTGGCCCCACGCCGCAAGAAACAATAGACAAACAACCGACGTAACAAATCGACGCATGGCGAACTCCCGAGAACAATCGTGCAGGATGGCAAAAATAGGCTATCTGAGTATTGCACGAAGATTGGTCGGCTGCCAGTCAGAACTACCGTGCCCCCCCCGAATGCCGCTAGAACAGGCTGATTAGACGCGTGACATCGCACGAATAAAGGCACCAGCACGGGACTGCCAAAAATCGACCATTTGGGCCATCTTACTGTTTGGTGGACGCGTCCACCTTTGTTCCGCGACTCCGCATTGCGTTTGAAGCCGGGAAGAGGACGCCTGACCGCAGACCGTTCTACCGATCCTTTTCTCTTGCCCTCTTCTCCTGCTGCGCTGATGGACGGCGATCCAGTTGCTCTCCTTTGAGGGCAAAGAAAATGACGGGCAATAAAGAAATGTGATGCCAGCCTCTTTTCTGCCCGTAGGGTGCCTGCCGTCGACTGCCAGTTGCTTGCCAGCGGCGCCACGGCGATCACGTTTGTCGCCCCAATAGCGCCTCGGCGAACTGCGTGCACGTCGCGAATCGGTCGCCTAGCCTGGCCGAGATACTACAGGCTTCGAGTGCAACTTACTTCCGAAGTCACATCGCCCCCCCTTGTGTCGCATGCCCCTTGGAATGCGGCCGTTTGACGATTGTACAACGCGTGAGATATTCTCCGGCCCTAGCCGGCCCGGTCGGTGGCGCGCCCCTCTGGAGTATCCAGCTTGCGAGATTCTGAAAATGACTTCATCCCATCATGAGCTCAATGACGCCGAGTGGATGCTCGTGGAAGACGTACTCCACCGTCTGGAGGAAGCGTGGCACTCGGAAACAGACCCTCAGATCGAGGATTTCACGTCGGGGCTCGAGCCCTCACTACTTGATCCGACAGTCGTCGAGTGCATCAAGGTCGATTTGGAATACCGCTGGCGCACGATGCAACCGGCGTTCCTGGAATCCTACTTTGAACGGTGGCCTCATTTGGCCGATGACTCAACGCGTCTCCTCGAATTGCTTGAAGCCGAGTGCGCGACGCGCGCTGTCTTCTCGATGCCGGCGACGGCCGACGAGTTGGCGCGCCGATTCCCGTCGGTGGCGGGGCAAATCGATCTGGCCGACGTAGAGCGCCATGCCGAGCGTGATCGTGTCCTTTCGACTGAAGAGGAATCGGTCGCGGAACAGGCAAGCTTGACCAAACCGCTTCCGCCTCGCGAAAACGCGCCGCCCGTCTACCTGCCATTGACGACCGGACCGAAACACTGGTGGCATTGAGTGGCGATAACCGTTCGCTTCATTTCCTGGACGCGTTCGATGGACGCATCCTCGCCCGTGTTGAAGGCTTGCGAGAGACTTGTTGGAAGATCGAACTGACCCCCGATGGCAAGTCGGTATTGATTTACGGCAGCCGGCCTGGCGGCATCGGTATCGTTCCGATTCCTGAATTCAATCGCAAGATCGCATTCAGCTCGAATCGCGGCGGCGGAACTTTTCAGATCTACACACTCGATCCCAGCGGCGAGAATCTGCAACCGCTGTTTGCCAAACAGAACTACGCCAATGACCAGAATCCACGGTGGGCACCCGATGGCCAACGTTTAGCGTTCATTTCCGACCGTAATGTGAAGCCAAGGGTCTGCATGGTGCAACCGGGGAATCCAAAGATAACCGTTTTCGAAAAATCGACACCGGCACCAGGACGCATTCTGGATTGGTCGCCAACGGGCGAGCAAATTATGTACGTCGACCGCAATCTCAGGAACCTCCATCTACTGGACGTCGCCACTGGCGAGCTCACGCGATTAGACATTGCGTTCCCCGGCAATTATCGTGAGTTTGATAACGGTTGCTGGGCCAGCAATGGCTACATCTATGCGACAGTCATGCCCATTCGCAATGGAACGAGAAGTGAAGTCTTCCGCATCGATCCCGTCAGCCTGAAAGTCGAACGGCTTACGGACGAGCCGGACAAGAAGGCCTGTTACCGCGAGATTTCCGTCGCCCGCAGTGGCCGCATGGCACTACTGTGGCACAAGAACACTAACGGACCCGCCGACGGTTTGTTCTTGACGCACGGATACCGACCGTTGGAAGAAGATCCGGTGCGCATCACGGACTCCGATTCACCAGTCTCTCGGAATGCATCATTCGACTGGTATCCTAATGGCGAGAAGCTAGTCATCCCAGGACTCCTCCACTCTGATCCGTATCAGCACATCTTCCTCTTCGATCCGGTCCGCAAAACTACCGATCAATTGACATCGGGCGATTGGACGGATAATGCCCCTGACGCGTCAGTTCGGCTCCCCGATCCACCTGCAAGGTAAGGAATCCTCTTCGCCAAACCGCCCAAGAACTCATGGACGCCAATGTCAAGGGTCGCAAAACAAGCAACCGTTGTGGCCCCAAAAGGCGAGAACCGCTTCAACTCGAGACGCTCACCTCTTTCCTCTAGGCTCTCGACTCTAGGCTCTCGACTCTAGGCTCCTTCCTAAGGGTGATCCGCTTGCCGATCCAACGAGCCAGCCAGGGAAAGATGCCAAGGACCGCGAAAGCACCCACGATCTGCAGCAACTGTCCGGGCGAAAAAACCGCATTGATACCGTTGTCGGCCAACGCTTGCAAATTGGGAACGCAAGAACCGGCATAGATGTAGACGATTGTCCCGGCCAGCATCCCCAATTGGCTGACCCACCAGAACGTCCATAAGCGAATGGGCGTCAGGCCCATCACGGCGTTGATCACAAAAAACGGCACGGCTGGGACCAGCCGCAGCATGAACAAGAAAAACGCTCCCTCGCGCTCCAAGGCCTGATTGAACGACTCCAATCGTGGGCCGAACCGCCGGTTTATGGCATCACGAAATAGAAACCGGCTCAACAGAAACGCCAGCGTCGCACCGGCAGTCGATGCAAGACTCACCAATGGCACGCCACGCAACACGCCAAAGTACCAGCCATAGACCAGCGACAGGACCGTTGCCCCTGGGAGTGAAAGCCCTGTCACGCCAACATACAACAGGAAGGCAGCACCGTAGACCAGCACGGGGTGCTGTTGCTGGAACACGCGCAGTTGCGATTCTTGCTCTGCCAGGTTCGCCAAAGTCAAGAGATCGCCAAAACGCAGATACAACACGGCGGCACATCCCGCGACGAGAACGAACACCGCGAGTTTCGCCCACGGCCCGCTTTTCGGCCCCGCAATTGGTGTGGCACTCGGCTGCGGCATCTTACTAGGCTCCTACTCCTATCACCACGTTCAGGACGGTGTTGTCTTCCAGTCACCTCGAATCCTTTTCCGTAGGCTGACCGTCCCTGCTCGGCCCCGGCTTTTGCCTCCTCGCTCGAAAACCGTACTTGGCGATCGTGTAGAGGATTTTGTTGCCGGCTTTGATGCTGCCCAACACGGTTCCACTGATCTTGCTGGTCCCAACGCGACATCGATATGGTACGGGAATCTCGCGCACACGCAAATCGGCGCGCCCCGCCTTGATTTGCATCTCGATCGTCCAACCGAAATTCTCATCCTCCATATTCAGCGATTCCAGCGCGGAATACTCGATGGCTCGGAAGGGACCGAGGTCGGTATAACGTATGCCAAACAGCAAACGCATCAGGAAACAGGCCAACTTATTGCCGAAGACGCTCTGCGGTGGCATCGCACCTGCTTCACGTTTCCCAAGCAGGCGCGAACCGAGCACACAATCAGCGTCGCCCGCAAAGATCGGGCCGACCAATTGTGGCAACATCTCGGGATGATCGCTGTAGTCCGCGTCAAGAAAGACAACCACGCGCGGAGCCTCTTGCCCACGTTCAATCTGATCGCGGACCGTCGCAAGGCCACGCAAGCAGGCCGAGCCATATCCGCGTTGCGCTTCCGGAACAACCGTGGCTCCACAGCGTTTGGCAACCGCTGCGGTCGCATCGGTCGAGCCGTTGTCGACAACGATCACTTGCCCTACTTGTGGCAGGTCGCCCAGCACCAGAGGCAGCGACTCCTCTTCGTCGAGTGCCGGGATGATGACCGTTACCCGCGCAAGCGAATCATCGTCGGCGCACGTGGATTGCTCCACTGCGGGGTCCGTTGGATCATGGTGCATCGGCAGACTCCTGGCGATTCTTCTTTCCCGCAAGTCACAGCAGGCCTCGCTTGCCGAGCGCGATAGGAGAAGGTGTGGTAATCCGTGTGGTTACCCGAACGAGTCTACCACATCGTCATGCGGCGGCCAATCGACGCCTTCTTTGGCTTCGCTCGCGTACGCTCGGGTCGTGAACAAGCGTCAGACGGTGGCGGCGCTGCGCGCGGCCAGAGACTCCATCCCGGGCGCAGAGCGGCTAACACCTGGCACTAACTTCACGGCTATAGAAATGCTTCCGCAGATGGAAGCCCACCCGTTCTTGGGGACTACTTGGGTGGCACTGGCTGAGCGAGCGCCATGTGATGTAATCCCAACCAACCGGACACCCGCGAGCGGAGCCAGTGCTCGCTGAAGCGGCAACACGCGTGCAAATGGAATGCGAATACGCCGAATCCCGCTCACTCAGCCAGTGCCACCCAACCGAAGCCATGCACGTGTCACATGCCGGTGCGACCTAATGCGTCGGGCCCGATGCGTTGCATCAGTTCCTGTACGTCTGGACGCGCGCGAAGCGTCTTGAGATCGGGATGCGTTGTGATCGACTCACGGCGGGTGAAACCGTGGTCGATGGCCTGCCGCAGGCTATCGACCGCGCGGTCTCGATAGTGCTCGGCTAGCTCTGCATCGTCCGCTTCGGCCAGCAAGGCGCAGCGTGCAAATACGCGTGCGGCGACCAAGGGAGACGCGATTGGGTCGAACGGGCTAAGGAGCATTTGTTCCGCCTGCGCGGCAGCTTTCTCGTGCTGCCCACGCGCTGCCAGCACTTGCGCCATAACTTGGTACTTTTCGGCTCGGGCGCGCAAAAAGTCAGGCCGATTCGGATTACCTTCAAGCGCGACTTCAAGCTGAGTCGCTCCTTCGGAGGCGAGTTCCAACGCCTTGTCCGTTTCGCCGTTGGCCAAGGTTGGCTGCGCCAAATGCAAGAGAACGTTGGCCAACGCATAGTGATGGTACGGCTCTTGCGATTGATGGACAAGGATTCGCCGCGCCACACGTTCGGCACTCCGCCAGATTTGCTCGGCCTCGTCGGGCCGATGTGTTTGGACCATAATCGTCCCGAAATTGACGTAAGCAGCGATCAACGCGAGCTGGTAGTCGGTCTTCAGCGGGAACATATCCGCCAACTCGCGTCGCACGGTCAGTTGTTCGCGCAACACGGATTCCGCTTCATCGGATCGACCTTGGCGCAACAGAATAAACGCATGGCCATTGGCAAGATGAGCAAGCAACTCGCGTTGCGATGGATCATTCGGGCACTCGGCAACCAAGCTTTCTTGGATCGTAATGGCTTTTTGAATCGTCTGCTCGGCATCGCCAAGGCGCTGCATGAGAGTGAGTGTCTGCGCAAGACTGCCATGGAGCTTGGCCAACATGGCGCGTTGGCCCGCATCATCTGGTTGGTCGCTGAGCATCGCCTGTTGCAATTCAATCGCGTCGCGAAACAGGTCACGGGCAGGTGCTACGCGTCTTGAGTTTTTCAGCGTGTTGCCTAAGCTGGCCAATTCGCTGACGTTCAGTTGTCGGTAGTCCGCATTGGCGGGAAAACGTGTTACCAACGTACGCGTTGCATCGAGCGCTTCGCGCAAGGCACGTTCCGCATCCTCCGTTCGCCCCAGCAGCTCCCACACGTGTGCCAAGGCCGTTTGCGTTTCCGACTGCTTGTAGACCCAGTCGGGGCGCGCGTCGGAATCTTCGAGCAACGACGCGTAACGTTCAAGAGCCTGTTGATACGCTTCTTCCGCAGCGGCCAAATCGCCTAGCCGCGCATGAATATCTCCGACACGCGCATGCGCAGCGGCAACTGCGGCTTGGACCTCGCCACCGAAGCCCTGTTCGGCGGCAAATTGTTCATAGGAGACGAGTGCTGCCTGAAGATACTTGCGGTGTTCGTCTGTAAGCTCCGTTTGCCGACCGAGCAAATCTTCCAACACGATCGAGACTTGCGCGTCCAGGGAGGCGCGCAATTGCTCGGCACGATGCGCTTCAGCATCGCGTGCGTGCCGCAAGGCCTGATTCGATTCGACCAATGCATCACGTGCCCCGGCAACCTGAAGGTAGGCCACGGTCGAAACAGCGGCCACAGCTACAACACCGACCATCAACGTCGTTCCCAACGCAGTCCAAGCCGGATATCGACGGCACCATCGAATCGTCTTGCGCGCGCGTGAAAGAGGGCGCGCCTGCACCATGTCACCGCGCAAGTACCGGCCCAGGTCATTCGCCAGCCCACGCGCAGTCGCATAACGCCGCTCGGGAGACTTCTCCAGGCACTTCAAACAAATCGCTTCGAGGTCCCGGGGCAACTCGCCTTGCAGCAACCGCGGCGCAACCGGCTCATCAGACCGAACGGCTTCAAGCGTCGCGAGAAGCGAATCGTGTTGAAAAGGGGGGCGTCCCGTCAGCAACTCGTACAGAATGGCTCCCAAACCATAGATATCCGCAGCCGAGCTAACATCTTGGTGCCGTCCATCCGCTTGTTCTGGGGACATGTAAGCGGGCGTGCCGATCAACGCGCCGGTTTGGGTCAAGTCCTGTTGCCGATCCACCAATTTCGCCAATCCAAAATCGACGATCCGCGCCGCAGCCGGCGCAGATGCAAGATCGCTAACAATGGCGGCATGGCTATCAAACAAGACATTCCCCGGCTTCATGTCGCGGTGCAGCACCCCTCGGCTGTGCGCGTGCTGTACCGCGAGGGCGAGTGTACGCGTCATTTGAGCTGCCAATTGGGGCGACCAAGGCCCCGTTACCGACAGCGCTTGGGCCAGTGAACCGCCCGAATAGTAAGCCGAGGCCATGTAGCAGATCGGGCCCGCGTAGCCTGCTTCATAAACGGCCGCGATCGCGGGATGATTCAGTGTGCTGACCGTCTTCGCTTCGTCCAGAAACCGTTGGTGATCACGATCTGTCAGCAAGGTCTCGACGCGGGGAATCTTCAACGCAACATCTCGGCCAAGTCGCGGATCGATGGCGCGAAAAACCAGACCAAAACCTCCTTGGCCGACCAGCTCCTTGACCTGAAACCGCCCAATTTGCTTCGGTCGATTCGGCTCGACGGTCGTTGCTTGTGGCTCTTTTGCCGTCTCGGTTTCCGCGTTCCCTGTCTCGACGTCTCCCGCGCGCTCGCCACCTGCTTGTTCGCCGGCAAGCCACATGGGTCCTGCGGCATCGGCAACCAGGTCGGCCAGGCAGAACGGACTATTACGTCGAACGCGATCAATCAGCTTCGCACACTTCGACAAATCCGCGCTCGAGTCGTCCCTCGCCTGGTCGGGAGCCCGGACGGACGAATCTTGCTCTGCCCTGGCCGTCTCGTCAAGCGTCTGACCGGGTTCTCCCGCCTCCGGTCCAAGCTGTTCAGAGTGGTTCTCGTTCGGCTTCATCGCGCAGTGCTTTCTCCAGACCCCGCATGGCCCGAGTCCAAAGTTTCTTGGTTGCATCCTCGCTCCGGTTCATGCGCCGGGCGACTTCTGAAAAAGCCAATTGCTCCCAATTGCGCAGTACGATCACGCAGCGGTGATCCGTGGACAAGCCGGCCAAGGCCTGACGCAAACGAACAGCCTCTTCCGCATGAATGGCCTCGGAACGTGGCGACATATGGTCGCCCGCCAACCCAATCCCGACCACTCCTCTTCCGCCTTCCGACCCACTTTCTCGTTGCCGCAACTCCCGCCGGTAATCGCGTTTGCTCGCGGTTTGGCGACGGTTCTCCGCCAGAATCTGGTTCCGTAGAATCGCCCGCAACCACGCGAGCAGTTCTTCCTGTGAATCGCCTCGAAACTGTTCCAGACGTCGTTGGGCCAACAAGAACGTCTCTTGCACCGCATCTGACGGATTGAACTTTTGTCGCAGTGGTCCGGTAATCTCCTGGTTGGCGACCAGCAACAAGTAGTCTCGGCACGTCTGGACCATCTCACCCAACGCCGCCGTTGATCCGCCACGAGCACGTCCCAACAGTTCACGAAAATCGTTCGACCCCCCCCGTTCGCAAGAACGTGACACGTCGTCGTTCGAGCTGGTTTGATCCATATCGCTAGATGCGCAGCGGAAGAGAAGAGGGACGAAGATTCCTAGCCAAAAGAAACAAGTCGCGACGGCTTGGATTTTACCGGCCTTCTGGTGGCAAATCCAGTTTTTTCTCGTCCCCTCTTCGCGGTGCATGGCATCCAGTGTAGATGCACCGCATCGAATCGCTCGCGTCTGCTCTGCGGACGCGAGGAATCCTGGTCGTAACGCGCGCACCATTTGTTGCTGTATGAGCGAGAAAACATGCTCTTGAGACACGTTGATCGCGTCCGACGCGTTAAGTCGCCGATTCCGGTACGCGAGAACGGGTCGTTCGCTAGGACGCTCGACCATACGGCCCACGCGCCCGATACGGACAGATTAATGCTCGCCAAAGCTTTGGTGGACACGCTGCTCATTCGGCTTTCGATCTCATCGCGCGTGCGACTCGATCCAACGCTCAGAACGCTCTCCTCTTGAACCGGAGATTCCGGATGTCACAATTAACTGGTCAACACCGCAAAAAGTTGCGCCGACGATGTCGCAAAGCCCGGCGCCGCATGTTCTTCGAATCACTGGAAGAACGTCGACTCTTGGCCACTCTATCCGCGCAAGATCTACCGGACGGCCTGCTCAGCTGGTGGGCCGCCGACAGCGGTGCGGACCGGATCGGTTCCCGCAACGGGACTTTCGAGGGCAGAATAAGTACCACGGCGGGAATGATCGGCCCAGCGTTGACGTTTGATGGCACGAACGACTTTGTCGACTTCGGCAATGTGCTGGCGTTCGAACGGGACCAACCGTTCAGCTTTGACTTTTGGATTAAGCAAGAGGCGACCGTCACGGATGACAACTTTGTCATCGCCAAACAAGACAACGGGAACCCGCGGGGCGCGAGAAACGGCACCGGCTATGCCATACTAACGAACTCAAACGGCATGCTCCTTGTCCGCCTCATTCACAACCAATTGGGAGGCAGAAGCAACTGGTTGGGCATTGATGGCACAACCAACCTGCGCGACGGCAAGTTCCACCATGTCGCCGTCACCTATGATGGTTCATCGAGCGCGAGTGGTTTGCAAATCTACGTAGATGGCCAACAGGAAACGACCACAACCGTTTCCGACACGCTCTCGGCGACGATTGTGTCCGACGAACCGCTCCGATTCGGTGCCCGAGAAGGCGCCACGATCGACCTCTTTGACGGCGTGCTGGATGAGATCCACGTGTTCGAGCGCGCACTATCTAGCAACGAGGTTCGCTTTATCTATGACGCGGCACGGCGTGACTTCGGCGATGCGCCCGACGGCACAACCGGCACCGACACGGACGGCGATGGCGTCGATGACGGGATTGACAGGAGCCCCAACAACGACGGCGACACGTTCGGTGCGTCCACCTACAACACACTCCAATCCAACGGCGGCCCATCACACGTCATCGTCGACGGTCTGTTCATGGGTCAACGCATCGATAATACGGATGGTTTGCCCAGCTACCAGGCCGATGGCGACGACCGCCAGACACCGGCAGGGCCTAACGCCAAACCTGCCATACTCGCCGATGTAGCTACTGATTTTGTGCCGGGAATCAAAGCCGGCGACACCGTCCGCCCCGCTGCGACAGGGTCTGGCAGTTGGCGTTATCTGACCAGCGACCAGCAGAATCCGACCGACGCGAAAGCGAACTTGGCCGAACTTCAATGGGACACTCGGGCCAAGCTGTTTGAACATCCTGATTTCCCTCACTCTGACGGCTACAACGGGGATATGATCGCGTCGGCCGGCGCAGCTGAAATCGTGCTCCACCCGACAGATGTAGGTAGCCTTGGCCGACCAACTCGGACCGTCGCGCGTTGGATCGCGGGTGACGGCGAGTCTGGCAAGGTCAACATCACCGGCAGAGTGCGGAAATTCGACACTCGGGGTGGCGATGGCGTGCGTTTCTTTGTCTTCGTCGACGGCGCGGTCTTGTTCGATTCCCTGGTTGCTTTCGATGATGATACGGGAGTTCGCTTTGCACTCAGCGATGTCGCGATCCAGGTTGGCTCGACGGTCGACTTCGTCGTGGACGCCAATGGCCGAGCGTTCAGCGATTCGACGAGGCTGAGCGCCTCGATCACTGCCACTGGCACGCCGTCCGATGACGACGGAGTCCTCGATCCCCAAACCGACCTCGAGCTCATTCCCGGTACGCAACCAACCGTCACGGTGGCGGTTACTAACAACACGGCCAAGGAAGCCTTGTTGGCCGGTTGGATCGACTACAACGCCGACGGCGTTTTCGACAACGCAACCGAACGGGCCACGACATCAGTCGCGGCGGAGTCGGGCGCCACACTGGTAACGCTCCAATTCCCCGCAGTCCCCGAAAATGCGGCTTGGGAAACCTATGCGCGGTTTCGATTCAGCACCGATGCGGCGTTTACTCGAGCTCCCCAACCAACCGGTAACGCCAGTGACGGAGAGGTTGAAGATTACGGCGCCGGCCGCAAAGTCTTTGGCTGGGATAACGATAGTGGAAACCGCTTGTGGACCGACCCGGGCAACTGGAGCATTCGCCAGGTGGACGGAACGATTACCAATGCGAATGATGTTCTGCCGGGAGCTGGAGACGATGTCCGGATCGCAGCCCTTGACGCGACTTCGGTCGCCAAACTTGTCAACGACGCCCAACAAGTCCGTGGCTTGATTGTCGAAGAAGGTGCCACGCTCGAGTTCACCGACTCACGGTTCGCCATTTCCGGCGATGCGATCATCGATGGAACCCTGGCAATTGTAATCACCAGTTCGACCACGCAAGCGAACGGCGTGCTATCGATCGGCGGCAACATAGCGCCCGTGGGAACGCTGCGAATCGTGCTCGCCCCAGGCTACACGCCCGCCATTGGCGACCGCGTTGAAATCGTGTCCGCCGGGTCACGTTCAGGAACGTTCCGCCAAGTGGATGGCCGATTCATCAATGCGACAACCGCATGGGACGTGGCCTACACCGCCACAGGTATCACGCTTAGTGTGGTGTCGGTGGACGAAGCCGCATTCGCCGAAATCTTGCGCAACGAACTCAATCAAGGCATCCAGCAAGCCCGATCGTCACTCGCATCCTGGTTCGCCGTGAGCGAACTGGGAGTGCCAGGTACAGACCAACGTCTGGGAATCGAATTCGCCGAATTTGTCGCACAATCCGCTGCGTCTCTGCTGCCAACCATCAACCAAGAGGTCAGTTCACTTGTGGATCTTCGGAGCGAGCTCGAATTGGTCGACTACTCCGTTGACTGTATCCAGGACGGTGCCACGTGCCCCACCGACACATTTGTCGAGATCGGCGTTGCCGAACGAGTGGAAAGTGGCCTAAAGACCGCCTCTCTCTCCAGTGATGTGTTTGCCACTCTGTCAAATTTACCAGCAGCGGTCGAGTTGACCGGGACGGCAACTTGGAACAGTTTGCTCGCCACCACGCAACTCACGATGGGTGTTGATACAACAGGCTTCTACATCGGTGACCGATCGCAATTCGGACTGTCGGTCGAAGGCGAGGGCACGGTCCGCCATGACGATGTACCACTGCCTTACGGTGGGCTGACCATCGACGTCAACGGTGAGCTAACGACCGTCCCCGAAGACCCCATTGTTGTCACGTTAACGCGCAACTCTGGCAAGATGCGTATCAACGACTTCACGGGCGATCCCGCGTCGATCTTTGCGGTCACGTCATCTGGGGAAACAGAGCTGACTATCACGCATACTTTGAACCCAACTGGACTTCAATACACCGGCACCTGGATCATCAGCACGACGTGCCTCAACGAGACATGCGAACTGCAGGAACAGTCATCGGTGGTCAACTTCCCCGCAGCCGACGACTGGCTGCAGGCAGGGGTTTCCATGTTAGGTAGCGCACTCGATGTGCTACTCGGTCGGGAATTGACCGACCAGTTCGACGCGTTGTCCTTACCCTTGATTACGGACGTCGTGCCGACCCGCACCGCCCTGCCGTTGTTTGGCCCGAATGTCACCGCATTGGCGTCTCCCAACGCGTCGTGGATGAGCGACCTGTTCGGCCTCGTGCAGGGGCTCTTCATGGAAACGAACAGTCCCACGGGTGGAATGGGCTTGTTCGGCACCGAAGGTGACGCGCTGATAGGAGCGGACCAGGTCAGAGCCGACCGCAGCGTAAGCGGCAGCGGCATCAAGATTGGCGTCATCTCGACAGGTGCAGCCGGCTTGCCCGCAGCGATGCTTAGCGGTGATTTACCGACCGACTTAACGACCTTGCGCGATGACAACGAGTATGCTGGCAACGGAACCGCGATGCTGGAAGTGATCCACGACATGGCTCCCGACGCACCGTTGCTATTTGCTGCCGCACCCGACACCGATTCACTTTTCGAAGCGCTTTACTGGCTGCTCGAATCCCAGCAAGTCGACATCGTGGTCTCCGACGTCGTTGACTATGCGGACTCGCTCTTCGCGCCCACCGCACTTTCCGCCTATATCCGCGATCAGCTTGCCGCGCGCGATGTGTTGTTCGTACAAGCGGCGGGCAACGATGGTGGACGTTCCTACCGAGGAGAGCTCGAGTTCGTCGCGACCACGCTCGACGGTGATTCGTCAACGCGACAGCTACACCAATTCGGCGGTACGACGTCCGAACCGGTAACGACCCTTGCGGTGACAATCGCGCCCCAAACGACGGCACGCTTCATCGTGCAAACAGACCAGCCACTCTATTCTCAAGACGCGCGCGTCGTAGGTGGCGCAACCGCATTGCCGGAAAGTGTTGTACTAAGTCGACTTGGCTTCCCGCTCGAGTCGACCGCCGTCAGGGCAGCGGACATCCCGGGAACGGTTGACAGTTTTACGCTCGCCAATCACAGCACGACCCCGGTGACCGTCGAATTGTTCATTGAGTTATTGGGAGGTGGCGTGCCAACCGAAGGGCCAACCAATGATGGCACGACGGAGTTCCAGCTGATCGGTCTGGGCGATGTTCAGTTCAGCCAGAATCAAGGCCCCGCCTTGTTGGGTGCCGCGTTATTGGACGAAGTGCTGGTGGTCGGTGCGGCCGAGATCAACGCATTGGGGCAAGCCGCACCCTACAGCAGTCCCGGCAGCGCGGCGGGGCGCCGACCGGACATCGTCGGGCCCGCAGGTGTGGAAACATCGGGACTGGGGACGACGTTCTTGCAATCGTTTCGCGGCACTGCCGCCGCCGCAGCGCATGCAGCCGCCGTCGCCGCGCTCCTGAAGGGCGTCGCTCCCGATGCAACTCGACAAGAACTCATGAGCGCGCTGAAGCTCTCCGCAACCGCAATTGGATCCGGAGCAAACGATCCGCAATCGGGCGCGGGGATGATCGACGCCGTCAACGCCGCCGAGTTGCTCGTGCCCTTGAACGACGATCCCGCCGTGCCCCCGCAAAACGAAGCGGACGGCTACTTTGTCTTCTTCGACAAATTGGCGCAGACCTCCGGCATTTCCATTCCCACCGAAGAGACCATCCGTGAAATCTTACTCGGAAACAACGCCGGAGGTGACGACCTGCTGCAGTTTCGCGTGACACTCAGCGACGCCGGGCTCGGCAACTTCAACGCAGAATGGCCGTTCAACTTTGCGGGGATTGGCAGCTTCGAGCAATTCGAAATCGCGGGTCGCGTCGGCATTACCGCCCAACCCGACATCTCGCTCTTGGTCGGCTGGGACGGCAGCGGTTGGTACCTCGATGTGCTCGGCTCGCGCGTCGCCGTCGATCTAACGGGAACCGGTGAAGCGAGCGGAGTGGCTTTTCAGACCTTTGGTGTGGGAGCGGGTGCAACGTTGACGGCAACTCCCTACCTGGACCTCAGCGACCTGGACCGTGGCAGTGACGGGCGCATACGGCAAGATGACCTCGACGCGCTGGTCGACGAGTTTGCGGCAGGCAATGTTGGCCGCGTCGTTCCGACACTCGAGGCGATCGACGCCGATCTGTACGGAGACGTTATCCTCGGATTTCTCGACTATGTCGATATCGATCGCCAATTGCCCAACCAAGCTCACGGTGGCGACCCGTTCATTATTCGTGGGCGGACCACGTTGAAACTGGACTTGAGCGGCAGCGAACTCGACTGGGCCTTCAGCGACTTCGTCCTGGCGAACCCGGACATTGACAGCGACGGAGCCCCGGACTACACACTCGGTGCCCTAGCCGAGAACGCAATCCGATTTGGCGAATCCGTGATCAACGCGATTGAAGTCCCGGACTTCGTAAGTAATTTACTGGGTGATTTCAGCTTGGCGGGCGAACCGCGGCGCGCGGATCCACTGGTTCGACCGCGTGGAATATTGCCTCGCGAGATTACGGAAACTCCCGATGCCATCCGCGCACGCGCCGCAATCAACGCCCACATCGCAAATGCCCTTGCCGACGCCAATACCGGCGGCGGTGACGTCGACCAGGAATCGCTCCGCCAGAACGTCAAGAACGAACTGGTCATCTGGATTGAGGGAGACGGGTCGTCAGGTGATGTCGGAGGGAGCGAAGGAGAAAGCCACTCACGGCCACTGTCCATCCTCGAACAACTGAAGGCCCTGCAACAAAATGCACCCGGTGGGGTCGTCGACGACGCCGAGACTCTGGACAAAGACGAATTCGAAGACGCGCTCATTCTGGCAATCGGCAGCTATACCCGATGGCTTGAAGCATTGGCCATTGTCGACTTGCAGCCGAGCGATGTCGTGACGCCGGAAACGCTGCAAATGCTCGAAACGCAACTAACCGGCGCGCTGCGATATGCCATCAAACGAGCGCACTTCGGCGCGATCGAATTGCAACTGCAAGAGACACCACTGAATCCCGTACCATTGAATCACCAGTTCGAGACGGTCGACGTCGATGGCAAGCAAACCACACGACGTGTGCAACGTGGTGTGATCGATCGTGCCATTGAGGCCGTGCGTTGGGCGCAAACTGCGGAACTGCTCGATCTGGCAAACGCGGACAATGGCCTGAGCGTCACGCAGGCCCTCGATGAACTTGTGATTCGCGTTGTTGTCGATCAGGTCGAACTCGCGCCGCCCAAAAAGTCAACCGACAACTTCATCGAGCCGGATGACAGGCTGCTGCTGGAAGTGAAGGCGGGCTGGCAAATCAAGCTGCCGTCAGGGAACAGTGCGCCGAACATCGACGATCTTGCGGGCTACAACTTTGCAGCAAGCCCGACGCGATATGATGCCGACAAGAATATTTCCGTGCTCGCATCGGGAGCGGGCAACAACAATCTCGTTGCCGGAGATCGCGTGACCTTTGAATTGGACCCGATCACCGGACTGCCTCCAAGCACCGATCCGCTGCCGATCGTCAAGGGAGTGACGGATGCCGTGGGCAGTTACCGCACGACCGTCCAACTGGGCGAGGGCGACACTCAAGCCCAAGTTCAAGTCGACGTTGGGCTCCAAGACATCGGAATGGTCACGACCAAGACCAACATCGTCCTCGGACGCCCCTCCATCGAACTGCTTGCCGCACACGGCACTGAGGACGACGCGGCGTTGCGCAAGAATAACCTCATCGTCGAAGCGGGCGGCTTGATGGCGGTCCAAGCGCGCATTCGACGTGGCAATGGCCCGTTGGCCGACGCTCCGCTGAACTTCTACTTGCTTGGTGGCGGCTCGTTGGACCAAATTGAAGTCACGACGGAGCGACATATCCCGCGCACATCGACCGATGGTACCGCGACGATTTTCTACACCAGCTCCACGGAGACGTTCGACACCGCGACGATCGGCGTGGCCTATTTTGAAAACGGCACCATGTACCGCGACACGGTGCAGATATCGTCATTCGAAGACGCCGGCTTGTTGGGCCAAATCAAGAACCCGTTGGCCGGAGTACCCGCTTCGACAGACCCCGAAGCCATTGAGACCGTTGATGCCGTGGAAGCGGCCTTGGACGACACGGATATCGGCGAATTGACGGACGAAGTACGCGACGGGTTGAAACAACTGCTCAAGGCGTGGTTCGATTCTCTCGCGTCCAAGATCACCACCACCGCGAACGCTGCGGCTGCCAACCCGGCTGCCGCCATTGAACAGGTTCGCACCGCTGACGCGCAATATATCGAGTGGCTCACACACGCCGAGATCATTGGAATCCCGGCGGATGTCGACCGACCGGCCGTGGAAGGCAAGCTCATTATCGCCACCGAGGCAATCGCCGAGTATTGGCTAGGCCAATTCGACGGCACCGCCAGCCAAGGGGGGCTGACGCCCTTGTATCGCGCATTGTCTTGGGCGTCGAATGTCGAAACACTGCTCTTGCTCCGACCGGAACTCGCTACGCCCGAGCGGAGTACCGCCGAGTCGATTCTTGCTCGATCTGGCGTTGAGATCGAGCTATTACCGCCGACGGAAGTGGCGACATCAGCATTGCCACAACTGACTGGAACGACCGATGCGGCGACGTTACAGGTTTCCGCTCGGATCGTGCGTCGCGCCGCCAATGGCAGTGTGGTTCCGGTTATGCAAACCGACACTTTGCCCGCTCCCGTGGAGGTCCAATTCGTGCCAGCTGGCCTGGCCAACGTCACCGTGGCCCAGCTTGCGGGTGAATTGCCACTTCTCGATGCCATCACCGACATACGCAATGCGAAGAGCTTCATTGGTTCGCGTATTCGGTACATCCCGGAAACGGACACCAACCAACTTGTCGCTGCAGACCAGGTCCTCACCGCAACCGCTTCACGAGGCCCGGGCGAACCGGAACTGAAGATCAGCGTCGGACTGGGGATTCCGGGCATCTTGCTCGAAACCCGCCGCGTCGTGCTGCGTGACCCACCTCAGCTGACACTGCGTGCGGCAAGCGAATCCGAGGACGACAGCGCCCTGCGCAAGAC
Source organism: Planctomycetota bacterium (assembly GCA_024277285.1). Next base: position 21,978 of record JAJRVM010000099.1, on the reverse strand, counting down.
GGTCGTACTTGCACCCGGAGCGAAGGCAGTGCTGCAAGCGGCGTTGACGCGGAACGAAGCACGCATCGACGGCGAGATCGAATTCAGCTTGATCGGCCGCGGTGCACTCTCGCAGACCCGCGCCGATACCGGCGCTCTGGGAGTTGCCGGCGGCATCACGTTCACGGCTCCGGCAACGCCCGCGCAAGAGGGCGAAACCGGCAGCCTGAGTGTCGTGATCGCGCGCTATCTTCAAGATGGCCAGATCTACACCGATTCGATTACCGTCCACTACCAGTTTGATCCGGCCGGGGATGACAACCAACCGGTTCGTACGCCCGACCATGTTCGAGCGAACCGTGAATTGGAGCTGGCGCTGCGCGAAGCCACGACGATCAATGCGGAAACTCAATTGCCGGAAGTAGATCAAGACGCGTTCTTTAGCTCCGCCGTGGAAATCTTGCGCGACTGGTGGCTCAAAGAAGACGCCGATCCGGCCGGCGAGGGGAGCGTGATTTACTGGTTGGAGCAAGTCCAGGCCGACGGCGCGCACGCGATCGATACCACGTGGCAGGACCAATCCAAGAACAGGGATCCGGCTTATCGCACGGCACTCGAGCAAGCAATCGACAATTGGTTCCAATGGCGCGCCGTAGCCGCACAACTCGGCGTTCCCGAAAACGCCATTACCCAGGACAGTCAGCCGTCAGCGAACAATGGCACGAACCCGCAAACGTTGCAGTATGCGCGGGAGCTGGTTTCCGGAGCGCTGAATTACGCGATCGATCGAGTCCACACGCGGTGCCAGACGCGGGCGAACGAATATATTGCGGCGGGCGAGTCGACGCCAGATGAGATCGCACGGAAGGAAGAACTCCTGGCGCAGCTCATTATCGAAGGAAACAAAGGGCTGGACTATTTTGGACGCCTCCAAACACTGGTACTGTTCGAGAACCTGCCGACCGTTGGTGACCGAAAGACATTCGAAGAGTTGTTTCCAGACGCGTGTTATCAAGTCGAGATCGTTGACGCCGAGACGTTTCTCGCGGGAACAACCCAACGCGCGAACCTTCAGGTCAAAGCCGGCATTCGCATCGCCGGCGTGCCTGATCTCATTCTGCCACCCACAACCGCGTCTCTGGTTGTCGATGTGCGACCTGTCGACAACGCGACCATCGACGGATTGGGCCTTGGGCGCACCAACGCCGCGGGGATCTACGATCGAACGACTGCCTCGATTGGAGCTGGCGACGAGCAGTTAGCCGTCGATGTTGCCGTCGTGTTTGACTTCGATAACCTGGATGATCCCAAAGCCAAGCGAAAGGCTCGGACGAGGGCGTTCACAACCAAACGTGTCACGTTGGACACGGTCGAGCAAATCGAAAGCAGGTGGGCACCGGAGAGCGATGGTCTGGCGCAAGAGCGTGAGCAACCGCGAACCGCAGTCGATGGCGAACGCGTGTTGGTCGAAACCGTGGTGACGAACGGCCGCGCGCCGGTCATTGGAAAACCGGTCTATGTGACGATACTGGGCCAAGGAAAACTCAACACCGGTTTGCACACGACAGATACTTCGGGGCGCGTTAGACTTTATTTCACTCCACCCGCAAAGCAAATCGGCCGCACTCAGATTGCCTTCGCATTTCAGCGCGACGGGGAAACGGTCACCGAAGTCATCTCGGTCGAATACACCACGAGCCGCAACGTGACGCGCATCGACCGAGCCTTCTCCGAGGCTCAATCGATCGCCTTGGCCACGGCTGGATTGCATCTTGGGCTGGTTGCCGGCCTGACCGTTGCCGGTGCTGACCCCGACATCGATCTGGGTTTACTCGAGACCGCTCAGCGCGGCTGGTTGAATTCCGGCCTGAAAGACGATGGGGCGATCGATCCGGACAAGCCGATCGGTCTGCGCCGCCGTATTCAACAGGCGGCTGATGATGCGCTGCCACTCGACACCCAAGCCGAACTCGCTCGTGATGCGGTTCGGGAATATCTTCGTTGGAGCGAAATCAATGAGCAACTGGATATCGACAGCCGATTCGATGAAGCTAATTCGAATCGGTCCGAATTTGAGCTGAAACAGTCCGTTGACAATGTGGTCAAAGACGTGATCGACCGTTACGTAACCGCCGCCCTTGCTCAGCAATCAGCGGTTCTCGCTCAACAGGTCATGCGCCTGACTGCGGAAATCGATACGACGGCGTTCCTTGCCGGCGAAAACGGGTACCAGTCCAATGACGTCATCCAGCGCTTGGGGTACGAAATTCGCGTCGACGAAGCCAGGTTGCACGGTGACGCCAAGAGTGCCTGGGTGCAAGCCGTCGTCCGGGTCTATTTGCGTGATGCGGAAGACCCAACGGGGCCTAAAGTGCGCGCGGCTGTCGCCACGCCGATCGATGTCACGGTGGTCCCGCTTGGTTTCCGGTTGGTCAACGCCCGCAAGACGGTCACCAATAGTCTTTACGGCGCGCAAGCCTATATCGCCGACGGCGATACGGATCTTGAACTCGTCATCCGCGCCAGCGATGCGTTCGCCGAAAGCGAGACGATCAATCTCGTGAAGCCGGGCAAGTATTCACTCGGTATCGGCGCACGGCGCGAAGCGGATCCCGAAGCACCGCTCGCAAAGAGCCTAACCTTGCTTGCCGGCGAACAAGCGCGTGTCGAGGGAATCGTACAGAAAGGGCTTGGAAGGGCTGGTCATCGTGACGTGCTGTTCACCATCACCGGAGCGCCGGCCGACTCGATTACGCGCGTATCCGATCGCCGAGACGCGTTCATTTTCACGCCACCGGTGGGTGAAACCGGAACGGCGACGATTATGCTGACGCTGCAGGCCGATGGCGTGCTGCACCAGCAGACCATGGCCATCGAATACAGCAGCCAGACAGCGCCCGAAGGCGAAACGGACGGCCTCGCGTCGGCGAATGCCGCCCAGTCGGGTGGATTGCTCAACAATAGCAATACCGTCAACGCATTCAATGAACTCAACGTACCGTTGGCCCAACCCGGCGCCGATGCGCAGCTGGGCAGCGCGTTCGGGTTCGATTCAATTCAGCTCCCCTTCGGCGGTAATCTGCCATCGTCGACTGATTTCTCACGCGATCTTCGCAACTGGTTCTCGAACAGTTTCGACCTGCTCCATATCGTCGACTTCCAGACTATTATCGGCTTCCTCAACGGCGGCCTGCCGGTAACGCCAGAGGAGCTCGTCCGTCTTCAACTTAACCTCGACAATGTCCTCACGCCCTTGCCGCCAACGCTGTTGGCGGCCGACTTCAGTGGCCTGCTGCCCGACGGGTTCGAAGGCTCGGTCCGCTTGGATCGCCCGGAACTCAATGGTCAGATTGTGTTCGGAATCGACACGTCACCAAGCCCCTTCTACGTCCTCACCCGGCCCGACGACTTGGCGTCGATACCGCTGAACATTCAGACGTTTTTCGACGGCTCCACCGAGGACGCCGAACGTGTCGGTGGTGTAGCAAGCGAACTGGTTGCCACATTCGGCGTTGCTGGAACGTTCCGAAGCAGCGTCGACCTGGTCGATGGCTTGCTGGCCATACCGCGCGCCGAAAGCTACTTGAGCACCAAGATTGTCGTCGACTTTACCGATGTCGCGGCGGAGACCGGCAAACTTCGATTCGATCAGCTCGACGAATTGGCCAATCTGCGTGTGGGATTTGACGGTAACCCGATCGACTCGTTTCAGGCGATCGTCGAGGCATCCTTCACGTTACCCGACCTGAGCGGTGACACCAGCGGCGAATCGAATCAACCCTTGATCGAGATCGATGTTGTCGGTGCCATTCACAAACCGAAGTTGGATACGCGTCCCACCGATGTTACGGAAGAAGAGCCGCCCTGGCAGTTCCAACTGCGAACGGGCAAGAGTTTTTCACTCCCGCCAGAGCTCGCAACTCGACTGAGCACGGCGACCGTGGACCTTGCCGCGACTTCGGCCGTGGAGAAGGACGACCGCTTCGAGGAAAATGGCCGGTGGCAAGATATCGAACCAGGAGACGCCGCGGACCTTGGCACCTTGTCGACGCGAACAACCATCGGTGGCCAGGACCCAGCGCGTTCTGACAATGTCCTGGCGCTGGCCGATGCCGCCGACTGGTTCCGATTCCAAACGACCGATACGGGAAACGCGTCGAGTTTCGTGCAAGTTGATTTCGACCGTGCTCGCGGCGACTTGGACCTGGGGCTGTATCGATTGATGGATGACGAACTGATCCACGTGCGAACCGATGCGACCGCGTTTGGCGACCGCGCTCGACTGACCTTACTCGGCCAAGGGGCTGGTACTTATTTCGTCCGCGTCTTCGACGACCGTGACGCACGGAATCCATTTTACGCCTTGACGATCGATCCGCCGGGGCGAATCGAACCGGGCATTGAGGCGCGCATTGCCAACTTCAGCCTCCGCGATACCGCGTTGGAAATCAACGTCGATTCAAACCTCGCATTCTCGAGCGACCTGTCTGGACGCGTGGTGGTGGCGTTCGGGACCGACGATCCAACCACGCCGGACGACGAGCGGACGCGTGGCGAGCAAGACGGCGTGCCGATCGAATTGGCTTTTCGCGCGTCCATCGATACCAATGCCGCGGACCCGGACGACAACGGCGGATTGCACGCGACCATCACCAGCAGCATCGGCGGTGACTCGCTCAATGTACTGCATCCACAAAACACGGAAGGCAACGAGATACCAGTACCCTCTTACGCTTCCTGGAACGCGACGCTGGATGCCACCGCCGGTGGCTACCTGATCTTCGACTATCAATCGCCTCGCGACTTCAAGTTCGCTGGGTTGGATGCACCCAACAGCCGTTGGGTGATCGGCCAGTTCACGGCCGCGGAAGGCTGGCAGGTGTCCGAAGATGCACGCCAAGTCGCCAACTTATCGAGTAGCGTGCCACCCCGTATTCAGCTCGTCCTTCAAGGCGCACGGGCGGAATTGTCGGTCAAAGCCGCCGATGGGTCTTTCGCGAAACAGCTCTCCAAGGCCTTTCCAGAGTTCGAGACGGTGACCGACGGGCGCGTTGGGCTGGGCGCGCGTAATGGCAACGCGACGTTCGACGATGTGACATTGGTCGCACGCGACCCGTCAACAGTCCCGGACGCGGCGGGCACAGACGGCACGCCCGAAGAAGCAGGGACGATCTTGTTTCAGGACGCGTTTAGTGGCCAGGCTAGCCCACAATGGCAAGTTGCCAAAGGCATCTGGCGCGTTGAGGAGAGTGAGTCGGACTCGCGTTTTGTGGCACGCTCGACATCGATTGACTTGGGCGAGTGGTTGTTGATCGATAGCGCACAACTGGTCGCTTCACTCGACGTCCAGTTCAACGACGACGATATTTTCACACCACCCCCCATCGTCGCCGGTCCGTGCGATGCGTTGAATAACATTGGGCCAGAAGGATGTGTGACGGCCGGAATCGATTTATCCAATGTCCAGGCGCTGCTGTTTCGAGTGGAACAGGGCGAGCCGGGAACTCCACTTTATCCGGACAACCTGGATTCTCCCAAGGGAATGGTGGCCATTCGCGGCGGCAATCTGAGCATCACGCCAGCGGGTGTGACGTTGGGCGCCGAGAGTGCCACGGCAGGGCTCCAAGGTGTTCTCTTTGTCACGATCAACGATGCCAAGATCGATTTGACCAGCGACATGAGCAAACCACTGCTGTCTTCCAGCGATATTTCGTTCCTGGTTCCCTATCTTAGCGAGGATGTGGATTTCGTGACGCTCGACGGCAACGTAGCCGACCAGCCGTTGTTCGGCTTAAGCAAGCCGACGCTCGACGATCCGATTCCCGAGTTTCTGCTGTTTCAAGATCAGATCACGATCAACTTCAACACCGAACTGATTCAACGCAAGCTGGACGTGAATAATGTCTTTCCATCTACGCTCGAAAACGTCGGCCTGCGGTTCAACGATGCCGGGAGCGAGGACGGAGCGATTGGCAATCTTGCCGATTTTGACCTGCTGGTCACAGGGCAGATCGATTTTGAGAACTCGATCTTCGACTTCGCCGATTCTCCGTTTGCCGGTGTGAAGCCGATCTTCGCCATCGGTCAGCCGGCGGCAGCGAGTACCGACGGGCGCGTCAGTGACCCCTCGGCCTATAAGGACACTTGCGACGAATCGATCGACACCGCCCAGTTCCCAGATCTGCCACCGCTCTGCAAGAACGGGTTTGTTTCGGCGGAATTGAACCTGGGGGCACTCGTGAGTGACAACCCCCTATTGGCACTCAAACAACTTGGTCCCTTCTATATCGGATTTCAGGACCTAACTATCTTGAAAGACGCCCCGAATCTCGACGGCTCGCTGACGCTGAATGGACTGGTCGAACTAGGTGCGTTCGGCCCGGACGGCTTTGATGGAACCGTGGGCGGTTCACTCGAAGTGGTCGGAAACTCGGAAGATGGCACGACGAACACCACGCTCGGTTCCCTTTCTGTTTCCGGACAGTTCATCCCGACCGTATTGGACGACAAGGGCACGCCCACGGAGAACGACGATGAATTCGTCACACGACTCGAACTTGATTGGATCGGCGAAGCAAGTGGAAACATCGGCAGTTTCCTGAGCGTCGAAGAAGCGGCACTGAACATCCATACTGAGTTCGTGAATCGAGCCACGACTACCGATCCGTTCAATATCTCCGCGACAATCGAACCGCGATTGATCGACACTGGCTCCGTCTGTGTCGACTTAGGCGAGTACATCTCGGTCTGCGGCTCAGGGGTCATCAATGTCACGGCCGGCAACGACGAGCCGCTGGTGGCAATTCGCTCGGGTGAATTGCGACTGAGCGACCAGTTGGGGCCACTTTCCAAAATCGATGTCACTGCCGGTGGACTCGGGATCGGACGCGATGGGACAATTTATGTCTTGCCAGCGGGCTACACGATGACCGACAGTGAAAACAACACGGTGGCGGAATTTGAACAAGGTGCGTTTATCGAACTGTCCTCAGAGCAGCAAGGCGGTCTGTTCGGGTTCCCGCAGTGGGTTCCGCTAAGCATTCGGGCACTGGGCCTGCAATTCAACGGCGTGGTCAACCCGGACGATCCAGACGGCGATCGACTGAGCCTGGATATTTCGCCACCCGGCACGTTAGCCCAACTTGGAGAATCGGCAATCAACTCGGCGATCGCATTGACCGATCCCGAGAATCTGACGCTGATGATCAGCGGCGGGCTCGATGGCAACGAGATGTTTCCTGTTACGAGCAACTTTGAACGGATCCGAATCAACTTGGGCAAACTGGCCGGTTGCGTGGCCGTTGCGGCGCGCGGCAGCGGGGTCGATCTCGAGGCATTTCCGGGACAGATCTTCGATGCGGCATGCGATTTTCCGATCGAAGGCCTGGCAGGAATCAACATCGGTATCGAACCGATGGACTTGGGCCCGCTTTCGATCGGTGGCGGATTGGGATTCGGCGCGTTTACCTTTGAGCGCCCGACGGACTCCGGCGATCTCAATTCGCCGACCGAACCGCAAACGGTGTTCTACGGAAAGATCGAAGGCGAGTTGGCGATTTCCGACATCGGAGTGGGCGTCGAGTTGATTATCACTCAGTACGGACCGGTGCTTGCCCGGTTGAAAGCCGGAGTGCCGATTCCGATCGGCACGCTGGTGGGAGCGTTCGGCGGTCCCGTCGGTGGCGCGGCCGGCACCGCGAGCGGCATGCTGATAACTGGTTTGGAAGGCGGGTTAGTATTCGACGCTGATCCGTTACCCGTAGTCCAAGCGCCGACCGACATATTTGACACTCCCCAATTGCGCACACCGCTGGCGATCACGACGGCCGACATTGAGAACTCCGTGCGCGAACTGGCGTTGCAGAACCCGACATTTTCCGAGCTTGTCGCGCTTGCCACAAGTGGTGAATTCGCCGAGGACCTCTCGTTTGACCAAATCATGGTCGATCTGCTGCGTGGGAGAATCCCGAACGTGCCGGTCAAGTTCACCTGGGACGATGGCTTTCGCGTCGCGGTTTCGGGCACCATCACCAACCAATACGTCGCGGCACAGGTTGGCTTGGGCGTGACCCTAGGGATCAATGTCGGCTACGACTTCGATGCCCTGCTGCCGGAAGATCCCAACGAATCGCTTCCGGACCCGCTGCCATCCGATTTCCCCGTTCACCCCAACGGGAACCCCGCGATGGACGCCGAAGGCTACGCGCTCGATGCGGAAGGAAACCGACTCGATCTGGAGGGTAATCCGGTCGCCGAGGGTGTGACAGACGCGTTGGCGAAGTTCGACGATTTGTTCGGCTTCCAACTCTTCGGGTTTGCCGATCTCGAAGTGTTCGGGTTCAAGTTGGCGGGAGCTGGCTTGATGCTGGACTTCGCCGATCCGATCAACCCCGTCTTCAACCTGGCTGCGGCGCTGCCCGGCGCGCCGAGCTTATTGTCGATGATCTTACCCTCGCAAGGCGAAATCGGCGTCCAACTCAGTTTCGACGGGTACCTGGAAGGTTCGATCCTGGCCTCGCTTGTGTTTCTGGAAAGGACAACCAGCGCCGGCGCCGGGTTCTTTCATGAAGTACTGACGGTATTGGGGAACGAGCCGACCGACGAGCAGCCGTCGCCCTTGGCCAGTTTCGCCAGACAACGAGAAGCGGATCGGCGCCAGGCCAACGGCTTGCCGCTATTAGAACTAGAGCCTCGATTGACGGGATACCGACCGGTCGGCTACGCACCAGAACTAGACGACCCGAACAACCCGGCGCGTGATCTGTGGAAGCTGCTTTTGGACATCGACAACAGCGGCGTGGTTGAGCCTGTAGAAGACCGTGAAATCACGCGGCAATTCGTCCTCGACCGAGTGATTGGCACCGACGACGTACCGTCGATTCTGCCAGATCCGCTGTCGGCCGACTTCACCACCATCAACGTGCTCGGCATCAGTCAGGTCATCAGTCCGTTTGTCAATGAAATCATGGCGGTCGCACCGCGGTTACTGACCGACGATGCAGCGGCCGTGGCGCTAACCGACGGCGTCCCGTTCTGGTCGAGCATTGAAGCCCAGATGCGTGGTGTGCATGAGCAACTTCTGTTGACCGTGGACGACGCGGCGACACGCGCGTCATTAGAAGAGAATTTCCGCACGAACTTGAATGCCGCCCGAGTGGCCGCCGCCTTCTCAAGCGAGATTGCCAAGGCGGCGTTCGATGCGGGCGACGCCGCGGCGCAGCGGTTCGCGGAGATCGTAAATCCGTCATTGCGCATCAACGGTCAGCTGAGCCCGATGATCCTGGGCATTCCCGTCGGACCGCCGAGCCAATCGGTTGACGTACTCTTGAACAAGAACGAGCTAACGATACGCGGCGAGTTCTCGACCTTGGCTCAAGCGTTCGGCATGGTCGGCCTGCCCGCACTGGTCAAGGATCGGACTGACGTCGACATTCACTTACCGTTTGAAAACCTGCTGGCCGATCTCTACCGGGCCAATTTACCGACGATCGACCCGTTGGGCGACGACTGGCGCGTGGGACTGGGAAGCTCGCTGAGCGTACTTGGTCTTGAAATCAGTAACAGCGAAGGGCTGATCTTTCCCGCCAACGCCACAACATTGCTTGAGGACAAGTTGCAGGTTTACTACCCACCCGGAGACGATCTCTACGACCCCGCCGCGACGATCGAACCAGACCGCATCCTTGTCCTTAGCGCCAGTGGCGAAAACGCCGGCTCCCGCGAGGACTACCTGGCACGTTTGCTCGATAACGGCGGCATCCTGGTCGATGGCCGGCTGACGTTGCCCCGTCTGATCACGGAGCCGCAAGCGTTGTTGGCCGACCTCCAAGCTGATACGGACTACGCAACACTATTCGCGCAGATCGCCAGGGATTGCGACGACGTCTTCTCATGCATGGCCTCGCACCCCAGCGAGACGCTGCAGATCATCGCTTCGGTCCCCGATTTAATTGGCACTCTCTCGACCATCGAAGAGGTCTCGCAAGCCCAGCTCTTCGTCCCTAACTTCATTGATGATGTCATCGCGTCGCTCGATCAAGAAACGCGTGCCGAGCTGGAACGATTGGCTGACCCGACCAAGGCCGAGTCGATTGATCCACTGATCGAGTTCATCCAGCGTGTGGTGCGCGAGCGGGCGAGTCTGTCGGCCAACCTTCTGCAGGATGCTTATCTGTTGGGAAGCTATGGCGCGCTGCCGGAGCCCTTTGGCAAGGAGGCGTTCGTGCCGTCGATCCCAGACCCTGACGATCCGGCCAAGCAACCGTTCCCAACCACGTCGAAGATACTGGGAGTCGAGTTGGGCAGCGGGCGTCTTACCGGCGAAGTCACGGAGACGGGTTTCGATTTGGATCTAACGGGGATCTTCCTTGGCTTGAGCGACGTGCGATTCGAATTGAAGGTCGACACGAGCGGGAACGATAATCCTGGCAACGACGATGAACCGCAACCGGCAATCTTCCGCGCCGGCGCGGAATTCGTCTTGGGCCACGCACCGGAGGCATGCGGATTGTCCCCCACGGCCTGGCAAGGCGCCGAAGACTTCACGGACGTCAGCGAACAACTCTTGTCGTTCCTGGCACGCGTAGGCTTGACCGACGAACTTGACGTGGCAACCGGGACCATCGGCGCGGCCTTCAACTGGCTGAACCTTGACAACTTAGGCGATGACGCTGGAGCGTGCTTGCGCGCTTTTTCTCCCGGCTTTGAGCCCGATTCGGACGATGCACTGCGGCGTGTTGGCGGCATTGAGGCCTTCGCTACGGTCGGCATCGAGAATCTGATCGAGGGAGACTTCGAATTCCAGATCTGGCCGTCGGCCGCATTTCCGCTGGTACCGAACTTCGCTGCCAAGGCATTCGCAAGCCAAGTCTTACTCCCAGGATTGGAGATGCTGGCACCGAATCTCAATGGAAATGCTGACGGCGACTCGGTGCTCAGCAGCCAACTCGAGCTCTCTTTCAACAACCTGGACGGAGTGCTTTCGGCCGAGATGGCCGGTACCATTTCGTTGTTTGGACACGACTTCACGTTGGACTCGAGCGATGCGTTGACGATCCACAGTGACGGCATCGAAGGCGCAATCACACTCACCACCGATCGCCCGTTGAGTGGTCCAGGTTTCGAGATTGATGGTGATTTTGAGCTCGTCTTCGACACGCGTCCGGCAACCGACTCACGACCGCAAGGGCCATCGGCGTCGATCGTCGTGAGCGGCTCGGCCGATTTGCCACTGCTTAATTTCTCGTTGCAAGATGCGACGTTATCCATTACGGCAGACGCCAATGGGCTGACCGTCAACGAGGTCCGCGGCAAGAGCGACCTGTTTAGCGTGTTCAATCTGCCACCGGACGCCGTCAGTCGATATCAGGCAGAAGGGGATGCAAAAGACAGCACGGGATTTAACGATGGCACGTTGAGCGGCGGAGTGACCTTTGGAGCGGGCAAAGTCGGCCAGGCATTCGACTTTGATGGCGTCAATGATTTCGTGGAAATCTCCGATACTAACAGCCTCGATATTACGCAAGCGTTAACGATCGAGGGCTGGGTGCGGCCACGCACGACCGGTAACTCCGACAGGGTAGAATTCATCGTCAACAAAGGGGATATTTTTCTCCCTAACACGCAGTCCTATGGACTCTGGTGGAGCGGTGAATCTGTCATCTTTCGCATCGGTAACTCGAGTCGGATTCAGGATATCTGGACGTCGATCCCAGCGGACCAGTGGTCACATGTCGCCGGCACTTACGACGGTCAAACGATGAGACTGTTTATCAACGGTCAATTGGTCAAATCCAACACGACCTTAATCCCCGCGTTGCAGAAGACATCGTACCCGTTGCTGATCGGAACTTCCCTGCGTGCCGGCAGCAAGACCGCCTTTTTCGACGGACTGGTCGACGAACTGAGTATCTACGATCGCGCGCTCGATCAAACTGAAATCGAATCGATCGCCAATCAGTTCAACAGCGCGGCGGGCCTCACGTTCAACGGTGGATTCGGCATCACGCCAAGCTTGCAGCTATCCGATGTCGACCTTACCGCCACGGCTCAGATCGATTTGACCATCGGCCCCGGCAACCTTCACGGTGATGCTACAATCGTGGTGGATTCCACCGGGTTGCACGGTGATTTTTCTGGATACGGAACGGTCTTTGGCGTACCCTACGGCACCGCATCCGATCCGATCGTTGCGGGCAACTTCGATTCCGACGGTTGCCTGACGATTACAGCGCCGGTCGATGGCGCTACGTTTGAACTGCCCGGAAGTGGCGCACATTGCGGAGAAGCACGCAATGCAACTGCCGTGCTTAACGTTGCCGCGGATTATACCGGCATTGAAGGGGATCCGGAAAACGGCTCCACGTCCGAAGACACAACCAACATCACGATCGACGTGACGCTCGATCTGTTCGTCACCGGTGATGCCTTCAAGCTGACCGTCCCGTGGATACTCTCGGCAACCGATGGTGCGTCCGCACCGAGTGATTTTATCTTGCCGGCAAGCCGGACATTAGTCTTCGACCAAGACACATTGACGCAATCGATCACGATCGGCATCGTTCGCGACCGCGTTTTTGAACCGGACGAATCGTTCTCGATCAAACTCGATCGAGCTGGAATTATTGAGGAAGGTAGCGTCACACTGTTTGTCGGCCGAGATGAAGCAACGGTGACGATCCAGAATGATGACGAACCGGACTTGAGCGAACTGCTTCCGCCGAGTGATACGCTCACCTACTTCACGTTCGACAGCCTGAACTTCGTTAACGGACGGCGAATCTCTCCAGACTTTGTGGCCAAGTCCATACCGCAACTGAGTGGCTTCGCGCCGCTGCTCCCAAACTTTGAAGTCAGTGAGATTCGGCTGAACGACGCCGCGCGCGTGCCGACCGGACCGGGCCTTCCGCTTGCGGTCGACGACGCAAACGGCGCCGTACGCCTTATCAGTTCCAATGCCGCGGTTGATACGGCACGCCAGAGTGAATCGTACTTCGAGTTTACGGTTGATCCGAAACGAGGTGGCTGGCTGGTACAGGGACTCTACTTCTTCGGGTTGCAAAAAGACGGCGGACGGCGAGACTGGGAACTGCGTTGGAATCTGGACCAGTTTGCCGAACCGATCATGTCGAGTGACGATCCATTGGCCGGCGCCGCCAGTGGAGTGGTCGCGCCAAACTGGACTCGATATAAATTCCGGTACGGATCGGAATTATCCCGATCCGACTCGTTTGGCTTTCCGGTTCAGGGCCAGCAGTGCACCGATTCCGCAGTCACGTTTCGGTTGACCAACACGAGCGGTCAGGCGACCGACTGGCAGATCGACAATCTGGCCATCACGGGCAAATATTACGCCAGCGGCTGCACCGCGCAATTCGACACGTCGCGCCAAGACATCGCCGACTTCCTGCGTCAGCAAGAGGGACTTCTGCCCGGCCGATTCGAAATCAATGGACCGGGAGAAGTCACAACGCGATTCATTCCCGAGCCTGGAAACATTGACCCCGACCCGCGCCAGATCATCGAAGTTTCGATCACGGGAACATCGCCCGGCAGCACCTCCATTGCGATCGTTGACGACGGCACGAATCCGCCCGCGAACCAAGTAGTACCACTGAGCATCCGCACGGACAACGGCGTCTTTTCCGTGGATCTTCGCGGGGCCGACAACTTCCGTGGCGACCTGCTAATCGGGGGAACGGTAACCGATGCTATCTACACTAACGGACTGGCCGATGGTGCCGGCATTGCCGCGAGAGGCACCTCCAGCGATCCGCTGAGAATCTATGCTGACGCGTCGTTCGGCGATGACGTAACCGTATCAACCGAGGGAATCGTATCGGTCATCGATATCACCGGGGGATGGGGAAGCGGTCTGTTACATGCAGGGAGCGTGGTCGACGCCACGGTGCGTGACGGCAACTTTGGAGCCGCAGCGGATATCGACAACGGCTTTGGGACGTTTGAGGTAATCGGCGGGGACTTCGCTTCGCCCGACTTCCAGATTGGCGGATCAACCGGCTCACGACTCGGCCTGGCCGGAAGTGCCTTTGGGCCGACCGATCGGTCAACGCGGTCCGAGTTGGTAAGTGGTCAAGCAATTCGAGCAACGGCCATTGGCGGAGTGGGCGGTTCGATCCTTGGTCAAATCACGTTGGCTGGCAGCTTGGGCGAGCTTTCGGCGGCGGGCGGTTCGATCGATGCAACGGTGAATGTTGCTGGCCAGGTCAACCTCATCTACGCCTCGGTAGATCCCGAATCGACCGAGGGCGGCTCGATTGGCGGCGTCATACAACTCGACTCAGTCGAGCAAATCACCAGCATCGGCGGTACGATCACGGCGTCGGTCACGACGTTGGACCGCACGGCAACAACCGCCGTCGACGCGATACGTTACGGCGGCCGAGGCGGCGTGATCAACAGCCCCAACAGCTTACACTTTGCCGGCAACGTTTCACGTATTAGCGCCAATCAGATTAACCTGCGCGTTGAAGCGGGAGGCACTATCGACACGATCCTGGCCACCGCAAACGGCGATTCCCCCGCGTTGCTCACCGGGCGATTCACCGCCCAACAATTCGGCGACGTCCGCGTCGTCGGCGCTGGCGAGGCAGATTTCAGTCTGCGTGCCACCGGCGAAGCCTGGGAAATGGATGGAAGACCGGCGTTCGATACGCTGGTAATACCAACGGGCGATTGGCTCGAAGGCCAACTGCTCGTTCAGCCCGGCGTCCAGCTTGGCAAGATAATCGTTGCTGGTCGGCTGTTGGACTTCGATGATCCGGATAGCTTGGGAGTGGGCAACGGCTTCCGGCTGCAGATCATTGAAGATGGCTTGGGCTTCCGCCTGTATGTCGTTGCAGAGAGTTGGCAGAACTACCGCAATGCCTTCGATGTCAATGACGACAGCTTCGTGTCCCCCATCGATGTGCTGATCATCCTCACCGAGCTTAATGACCCCGGTTCCCGAAGTTTGGCCCGCCCGTCCATCTTGACGACCCGACCACCCAACTATATCGACACCAGTGGCGACGGCTTCGTGTCGCCGATCGACGCCCTACTTGTGATCACCGAGCTGAATCGGCCATCGGGCGGAGAAGGTGAAGCGACGTTGACACCGCCGGAACTCCATCCCTCAACACGGCCCCGCCGTTCGTTCTCCAACGCAGCTTCCTCGGTCAGCCATGGACCGGCACGCACGTTGGACGTGCCGATCATGGAGACGCCGCGTCGGCCAGCACAACCTGTCAAGCCTGCCGCGATTGGCGCCGCACCCGCGTTCTACGCCGTAACGGCTGACGGTGGGATGCGCATCGAGGAATTGCCCATCGGCAAGCAAGCTACTCATGACGTTGCACGCGAACGCCTGTTTTCAACTGTCGACGAACTTCTTTACGACAGCGTTGGCGAGTGGCTCGACGAAGAAGACTCGACCGAGCTACTGCGTGATATCACGTCGTCGTGGCAGTGAGCTTGGACACTAAAAGAAGGTAATTTGGCCGGCGACTGAGGAAAACTTTTCCTTTTTTCTGCTCCGAACTTTGTTTCTTGCAGCCTGAAATGCCGGCAGTTACCATGGCGTGTAGTGGCAGTAGTGCCCAAAAGGGAGAGCGATGTCGACCAGAGTCTTCCCAACATGCTGAGACATTGATCGCTTTGGCGGGCTTCCGCGTACCACAATCCACGTCAATCTCCGCTCCGCGCGCAATAGCATGAATTCAACATGGTCCCACGCTTGCCGGTGCGCGGTTTCGCCAACCGCCGCTTCGCCGATAGCCGCTGAATTACGCGGTCAGCGCCAATCACAGACCGAGTGGTGGCACTACACCGGACATCTGCGATCAGGTGAACGTCAGTTCGGTTTTCAATTGACGTTTTTCGTTATTGCACCAAAGGGATCTATGTGGGCGGCTTCTCACCGGTTTGGCCCGTCGCGCGCTGCATTCATTTTGCGCATTTTGCTCTGACCGACATCGCATCCCGCCAGTTTCGTTATGCACATCGACGTTCTTTCAATTTCAAAGCCGGAGCCAAGCGTGATCGATATTGTGTTTGGCTGCGCGATTGGAACGTCAGCCAGTCGCATGGCAGCCACATACTCAAGGCCCAGATGCAAGGGGTCGAATTGGAGCTTTGCCTGGATCCCGCAAAGCCGGAAGTCCGGCATGGTCGCGATGGTAAATTTCACCGCGGCGGCAACCAGATCTCAAACCACTTGTCGTTTCCTCGCATGAAGGCTGAAGGAGGAGTACGCGTCGATGGGCAATCGTACGCAGTGACCGGCACAGCTTGGATGGACCGAGAGTTTGGCGATTTCGATTTTTGCCCGCAGATGGGTGGCTGGGATTGGTTCGCCCTTCAGTTAGACGATGGTCGCGAGATTATGGTGTACCAGGTTTGTGATGAGCAACGGCGTTACAACGGCCACCAATCACTCTCACTGATTGACCAAGACGACACGACGCGAACGAACTCGGTTCACGCTGGTCAGCGCGGCCGTATCGGCTCTGATCGCCATGTTGTTGTTTCGCCGCTTGGCGGCCGTCGCCCTTTGTGTCGCGGGGCCGGCAGTGGGAGTCATTTGGACACTCGGTCTGCTGGGGATGCTCGGCGAACGGATCAATGTTCTGGGGACGATCATCCCGTCGCTGTTGTTTGTGGTTGGCTTTACCGACTCGGTCCATCTGATGGTCCATATCCGCAACGCGCGCAGCGCAGGCAAGTCGCCACAAGAGGCGGCACGCGAGGCAGTGTGCGAGGTGGGTGCCGCCTGTGCCTTGACATCTTTGACCACGTGTGTGGCGTTCTTGTCGCTGGTGCTCGCCGAGCTCGATGCGATTCAACGGTTTGGTTTGGCCTGTGCATGCGGTTCGGTGCTGACGTTCGCGTCGACGATCCTCGTGGTCCCATTGCTGGCGAGCACGCGTTGGGGTTCCAAAGTCGGCGGCACGGAGTTGCGTGCATCGATACTTCGCCCCATGGGCCGACTGGATCGAATGCTGGCCTTGGTGCTGCGACACCCGCGGATCGTCGCGGCAACTGGCGTCGGCACAGCAGTAGTATTCGCCGTGGGGTCGCTACTAGTACGGCCAGACATTCGCTGGACCGAGTCGCTGCCACGCAGCAGCGAGACCCGACAAGTCATCGACCACTGCGACAAGGCCTTTGGCGGATCGCTTCTGGTATATGTTGTCGTGCAATGGCCCGATCGAGTTAGTTTTGGATCACGAGAATTGTGGGAAGTGACCGGCGCGGTTCAACACGTTCTTGACCAACAACAGCCGCTCCGCGGTTCGTTTTCGGTTGCGACCGTGCTCAAGAGTGTGCCCGGTCGCCGAAGTCCCGCCGCCACACTTCGCCGAATTCCCGAGCCCGTGCGCGACCGTTTGGTCCGCACCGATTTGCGCCGTTTGGTCGTGACGGCACACGTTCCCGACGTCGGAGCCGCGTCATTAGAGCCGGTGTTCACACGACTAGAAGAGAAGCTCGCTCAACTGGAAAAGGCTCATCGCGGGTTCCAACTGAAGCTCACCGGCACATCGGTCGTTGCGGCACGCAACGTTCGCCGGATGATCGGCGACTTGGGAAGGAGCCTGGCAATGACCGCGCTAATCGTGTTTCTGATCCTGATCCTCGCATTCCGATCCGTCAAACTTGGTTTGATTAGCATTTTACCGAACGCCTTTCCTCTGTTGCTGGTCGGCGGATGGATTGGATTCAGCGGCGAGCCGCTACGCGTTGCCAGTGTGTTAACATTCAGTCTTTGCCTGGGAATCGCCGTGGATGACACGATCCACTTCCTGGCTCGCTATCGCCGTGAGTTGCGTGTGGACGGTGATCGCCGCGCGGCGGTACACCGCAGCATGCTCGCGGTGGGAGCTGCCTTGGTAACGACAACCGTCGTGCTTGTGGGAGGGTTTTCGGCAGTACTGATCAGTGACATGCCGCCACTGCGCAGTTTTGGCCAATTGGCATGCACGGCGCTTATCGCGGCCCTGGTGGGAGACATCGTGATTTTGCCCGCTTTGTTGCTCTGCTTCCCCAAGGGTCCAGTCGGAAAAGATCGCGACTCCGCGCCGCGTGCTACATGAGAACGACGCCTGCCTCTCGTTTTGGACTGGAACGGGCGGTTCTGGTCGGCCTCGGCCACGTGCCAATGCAAATCAACGTGATCTACTCGGCCATGATCTAGTGAGTGATCTTGTCTCAAGCCAGCCACACCGTTTCACCTGCGAGATAAGCTCGCAGGGGGGCCGAGAGGATCTGAGTCTAGAAGATCTGGCGGGCGCCCCCAGCAACACACGTCGCTAGACGGACTCCGCCACCGCGGTTACAGTTCTGTATGCTCGCGTCGACGGCAAACGCTAAGACGCGGGGGGCAAACAAGTCGGAGTGCCAAGGAACGTTCCAGAGACAATTCCTTTTCCACTCGTGGCTTGACAGTACCACGGTTGCAAAACGATCCATGGAACCAACCAAGTATGCTAGTCACACCTGAATCAAACGGACACAACCACCGATCCGCACTGCTGCTGGCCGGGTTGGTCATACTGGCGATCAGTGCCCTCGGCTATTTTCAACCGTGGCTACTACTTGCGTTGCCGCTGAGCCCGTTCGTCTATTGGCTTGTCCGACGACGCACGCGGCGACGACTGCGAGTCATGCAACAGCCCTTCCCACCTGCTTGGGATGCGATTCTCCACCGAAGGGTCGCCTACTTCAACGCTTTGAATGATGAGGGCAAGGATCGATTTCGGCAGATGGTGATGGTGTTCCTGGACGAGGTGCGCATCACCGGAATCCGTACCGACGTGGACGATCCGTGCCGCGTGTTGATCGCCGCCAGCGCCGTCATACCAGTATTCGGATTTCCCGTTTGGGAGTATGCGCGATTGGGCGAAGTGCTGGTCTACCCGTCGGCATTCGGTTCCGACTACCGTCCCGACGAGATGGGGACCGACAGCCAAACGGATCGCAACATCTTGGGCATGGTTGGCACCGGTCACTTGAACGGCGTCATGGTACTCTCCAAGCCCGACCTGATCGCCGGCTTTGCCAACCCGCAAGACAAACAGAACGTCGGGATTCACGAATTCGCGCACCTGGTCGACAAGGCTGACGGCGCGATCGACGGCGTCCCGCCGGGCGTGCCCCCCGAAGTGGTGCGACCCTGGATGACGTGGGTGCACAAGGAGATCACTCACCCTCCTGACCACCGAACCGATATCAACCCCTACGCTTACACGAACGAAGCCGAATACTTTGCGGTACTAACCGAGTACTTATTCGAAGCACCCGACGTTCTTGAACGCAAGAACCCGGAATTGTACGCCATGCTGAAGAAGATGTACCGACAAGACACGAAAAGCTTTCTCACGACCGCCATATTGCGCCGGCCGCGCCGTGTCGGACGTAACGCCCCCTGCCCCTGTGGCAGCGGCAAGAAGTACAAGCATTGCTGTCGGCTGAAAGCTTTGCAGGGTGTTTCCACGTAAAGGCGTTGCCACGAAAGGGCATGTCGAGCTCGCTCAAACCACACTACAAACGTTCGTTCCAACTAACCTGCGAGTACCGCTCGGCCACCAATTGCGCGACGCGGTCGCGCGGCCATGTGTCCACCGACTCGACGGCCGACCAAGCCTGACAGATCGCCGAGCGTAGTTGCTCGCTGGTGGCAGGAAAATTGGTAACGAAGGCGTCATGCTGACGTTGCCGGCGGTATTCAGGTTGGCGCGGAGCGGTTCCCAAGCACTGGCTGATCAGCTGCAGCGGGAACTGATAGAGAATGGTCCCGTGGTACAAGAAGTAGTCGCGTTTGCAACGCAGACTGTTACCCGAAAACTTGCGATCTTCGCGCGCAAGGTCGCTGATACCCGACATGTCGACGTCCGGCACGATCGACCGAAGTGCCTGTGCCATTACGCTCAGTACGGTCTGGTGAGCTCGCTCGAGCATGCGCAATGCCGGTCGCTTTTCATAACTCAGCACCACTGCGTACATCAAGTACCCCGGTCCTGCAACCACCGCTGCACCACCGCTTGGGCGGCGCACAACTGGAATGCCCAGCTCGCGGCACACCGGCAGGTTCACTTCCTGGGCAATACGCGATGATCGGCCGATCACGACCAACGGGTCAGGCGATTCCCACAATCGCAGCAACTCGCCGGGCCCCTCCCCCTGCTCTGCTTGCTCGAGCAACGCGTCGTCCAACGCGATATTCTCGGCGGGGGTCGGCAGTGTCACGTCAAGCAGCTTCATGATGCGTTTCGTTCTCTCAAAAACGTGTTTTGTGCCATGAAGGGCAGGTAGCTTGGACCTCTTGCGCCAATGCCAGCGCCCAAGGAGAGCGGGTCAATGCCATCCGAGCAGTAGCGCGTAATTGGCTGGCGGCCCTGCCGCCCTGTGACTCGGACTGCCAGCACCCGACGTGGGCACTATCACGTCAGCTGCCCTCCCCTCGAAGCCTCAACGTTCCTACACTCTAGCGTGATGGGAAGGGTAACGACCAGAGGTCATAAACGGCCAACGGCTACTGGGATCGTGCCCGTCACGAACCGCTTTGCGACCGGCTCTTCGGCAAAGGAACGCTTGACCATGCCATCTGGCGATGAATCACACTCCACAGCGCCCGTCTCGGCAAAAGAGGCCTCCGCCCAAGAACACTCTCCTGAGGCGACCGACTCAGAATCCCACGGCGTCGGCCTCTATGTCTTGCCGGCCCTTATCGTGCTGATATTCGTCGGCGCGTGGCTATCCGCATTCTGGTTGTTGCACGAAGGACAGGATCCCCAGAGCCTGGTCGCAGGCATGCAACAACCGGGGCGGCGAAGCTGGCAGAACGCATACGCCCTTTCCCAATTGCTGGCCAATCCCGACCATGATGTGTTAAGAGACGACCGCCAACTCTGCGACGCCTTGGCGCGCGTTCTCATACAACAGAATCTGCAGGCAGAGGAGGCGCGCCGAGCAGGCGCAAAAGAGGACGAGGAACTTGCACGGTTCCGTGCGTTCCTGTGCCGCGCACTGGGCACTTTCCGCATACCCAACGGCTTGCCCGCCCTGCTGGACTGCGCGGCAGCCGACCGCTGGCAACGGCCCGCAAGCCGTTCTCAGCAACATGTGCAGCTGGCGGCCATCGAAGCGATTGCGGTGCTCGCGACAAATGTCGGAGCGCAGACGCTGCAGGCCAATTCCATGGCGATCGAAGTGCTGGTCGACGCCAGTCGGAATACCGGTCAGACAGGAAGCGGGGCAAGCGAATCGGACATCGCGGCGGCCGCGACATTCGCTCTGGGAGTAATCGGTGGTTCGGACGCGACCAAGGAACTGCTGCATCTGGTCACAGACCCACGCCCTGACGTGCGCTACAACGCGGCAACCGGCCTAGCTCGGCAATGCCGGTCGAAAGCAATCCCCGTTCTGCTCGAAATGCTCGATCCGGAAAATCGGACGGCGACCGGCAACGAAAAGACCGAGTCAGCTCGAGCGAGAAAACAGTGGATGGTTCTGAGCACGGCAATCCGCGCTACCGAGCGTTTGTTGCGCGTCGACGATACACCACACCAGCAACAACTGCTTGACAGCTTGCAACGATTACGCGATTCAAACGAGGTGCCGTCACGGATACGCATTGATGCCAAGGAAGTGTTACTCAAACTACAAGACAGGTAACAGTTTAGCCGAATGAAGTAATGTCGCTTTCAAAAGACTCCCATGGGTGAAAACGTCTGGTGAGCTACCCGCGATGCCAGGGAGGGGATGGGATGGGACGCCACGTGCTAGGTCCCGACTTATCTGACCGAGTTTGTCCCGGATTAGGTGTCTGACAATTTGGCTGAGCTGTAGATTTGACGCCGTTTGGGAACACCAGAGAGTCGGCCTCCCTGGGCGAACCGCTGTTGCAGAATACCCTCTGTCGATTGGGCACGAGGGGGCGCCGGCTGTTCAACAGCCGGTAACGGTTCATCGCGGACGTGACGCTTTTCGGCCCGAGCTTTCGCT
>JAJRVM010000098.1 GCA_024277285.1 Planctomycetota bacterium | reverse complement strand
CGGCAGAATCGGTTCGAGCGACCACCCTTCGAGCGCCGGCCCCTGAAGACTGGCCTGATTCTTTCGCAGCAATCGCGCTGGCAAAAACGCCGATGGGATCCCGACCGTGCGATCGTCTTCGATGAAACAGTAGGGCGGCCAATTGGGAACATCAGTCCCAAAATAGTGGTCAAATCCACGCATGGTCGGACCACCAGGAATAGACTGAGAAAACACGCGTTGCCACGCAGCGCGGTGTTGACCCGTGGCGACAGCATTCGGCTTTTCCTTTGGCACCAGATATCTTTTTTCATCCGGACCGATCGGCCAATCCCAGCCAAGATGCCATTTGCCGATGCAGGCGGTCCGGTAGCCGCTCTGTTTCACAAGTCCGGCGATGGTCAACCGATCGGGAGCGATCAATGGTTTACCCCACTTGCCGACAATCCCCGACTGTAAACGCGTTCGCCAGTGATACCGGCCGGTCAGCAGTGTATAACGCGACGGCGAACAGACTCCGGAACTGGAATGGGCATCGATAAAACGCATCCCCTCGGCGGCCAGTTGATCGATATTCGGTGTCGGGATTCTGCTTCGGTCCGGATTGTAACAATGCACATCGCCGTAGCCGAGATCATCAGCATAGATGACGACAATATTGGGATTTGTCGGTCGCGTCTCGGCGGAAAACGCCAGCTGCCCGGAGATAAGAACTAGCCAGACCAGAACCAAAAAATGTCTCATCGAATTGCCTTGGGTACGGATAACGCCATTGTTACTCTCATGTCTCTGCTGAGCCAATTGTAGCAAGTGATTCCATGAGGCTCTGACTAAATCGGCACGATCACCGTCCGCAGTGGCGGTAACCGATCGCGAGTTTCATTTGGCAAGTCGTTGTGGCAAGTACTCGACCATACGGTTAAGGTAATCGGCCGGATGGATGCCTTTTATCGACGCGCGTTTGATCGCCGGCAAGGCAGGTCGAGCATCTTCGCCCATCCGGTAGAACACATTCATCGCGCGCAGTCGCACGAAAGGCGTGTCGTCCGCAAGTGCTTCGATCAACGCCGTTCTTGCCGGCGTGACATTGCCAAGTTGATACAACGCTTCGGCAGCGGCAATGCGAACCAGTGGTGAGTCGTCATGGAGGCGTTGTTCGAGCGCCGGTTCGGCGCTGCGCGCCGCGTCGCCCAGCATCACCAGCCCCAAAGTGGCCCACCAGCGCACCACCGGCTCGTCGTCGTCCAGCAACTTCAATAGTTTCGGCAAATTGTCCGTGTCACGCCAGCTGGCCATTTCAGCGACACTCAGGATCCGCTCCAATGGATAGCTCGCTTCGTTCTGCCCGACATCGTACTGCGTGGAATTCGCCGCGCGCCGATGCATCTCATATTCGCTCAGTAGCCCAAGATCGCGTGTCGCCAGTTGCCAATCGTGTAATCTCGCTCGCATGCGTTCTAGCGTCTGGGTGTGCCGCGGATCACTCGCCAGATTGCGGATCATGTGCGGATCGGCCTCAAGATCGTAAAGCTCTTCGGTCGGCTTAGGTTGGAAGAAGCGGTCTTGAACCGGATTCAACTTACCCTGTTCGTGCAACCGAGTGCACACCTGTGCGGTGGGCATCTTCAACGTGTAGCTGCAAAACGGTGCCCATGGCAGATAGGGCATGAAGTTGCGATGGTATTGATACCGCGCGTCACGCACGACGCGAACCACGTCGTACCACTCGGCCATTCGGTCGCGGATGGCAAACGCATACTCTCTCGGTGGCTTGGCCTGCGTGCCGAGAAACGCCTTGCCTTGCATATGCGGTGGAACGTCGACACCCGCCAACGACAAGAGCGTTGGCGCAAAATCGACGAAACTGACCAGCCGATCGGTGGCCGAGCCGGGCTTGCCCGGCGCAAAGTCTCGATACCGCTCCGGGAAGCGGATGATCAACGGCACGCGAAGCCCCGCCTCCCAAACCCACTTCTTGCACATCGGCATGCCGATCCCATGATCGGAATAGAAGAACACGATCGTACTGTCCGCCAAGCCCGCTTCCTCCAACTCGGTCAACTGCTGGTCGACCCAGTGATCCAACGCCGTGATGTTGTCGTAATAGTTGGCCAGATCGCGTCGCACCTCGGGAGTGTCTGGATAGAAAGGCGGCACCGGAGCATCGCGGGGATCGTGCAGTTCGCTGGCACTAAGTGTTGCCGCGTGGCGGCGATGATTCTGGGCCCAGATCTGACTCTCGTGCGAGCCCGTGAAATTGAAGACGGCAAAGAATGGCTGACCTTCGGAACGGTTCTTCCAGTGTGCCTTGCGCGAGCATTCGTCCCACGCCGCCCGCGGTGTGGGAAAGTTGTAGTCCGTCTTGACGTTGTTGGTGCAGTAGTACCCAGCCTCGCGTAACAACCGGCTATAGGTCGGAACCGATTCGGGAAGCCGAATGCGGCTGCGCATATCTTGCGAACCAATCGTCGTTGGATACATACCGGTAATCAGACAAGTCCGATTCACGGCACAGACGCCACAGACCCCCACGGCATGCGAATAGCGAACTCCTCGCCGAGCAAGTTGATCAAGTGTCGGTGTGATTGCATAGCTGTCTCCATAGCAGCCCAAATTAGGACTGATGTCCTCACAGGTCAGCCAAAGCACGTTAGGACGCGTCTTTTTTTCCTGCGCTGCTGTAGAGAGTGGCAAACAGCCGAGCGTCACAATGATCCAAACGCACCACTCCATAACACGATACTCACGCTCTCGTTCCGGGCGGACAGGTCTTGAGATCATCTGCTCTCTCCAGTTTGGCTCCACGCGTATCCTCGTCACTACGCCCCCCCGCTAGAGACATTGTAACAGTCCAAACACGTCGTTGTGGCACCCACCCGAAGCGAGCGGATAAGGTGCCAATTTCGAGACTTTCTTGCGGAAGAACTCGGGCAATAAAGAGCTCGTTTCCCGCAGTCCACCCCCTGACCTGAACTTGCCAGCGGGACGAAGCATCTTTATTAGGAAATGGCTGGTTCCAAGGGAGGTAGACAATAACCGAATCGGGGAATAAGCTACTCTCTGAATCCGCTTCTTGCCGACCTTTTTCAATTTACTGGGGGTCGTGCCCAACGCTTCTGAGTCACATAAGCGTTTTGTTCATCGAAACTCGCGAGCGAAACGGTGCTGTCAGCACCGAGCGAGATCAAATCCAATCTCATTCAATGGGGGCAAACACCATGGATCCAGTATCATTACTCATTTGGTTGGCTCTTGGAGCCGTCGCCGGCTGGGCAGCCGGAGCACTCGTCAAAGGTGGAGGTTTCGGACTGATCGCCGATATCATCCTCGGGATCGTCGGGGCATTGATCGGCGGCTTCGTATTCGGCCTGTTCGGCATCAGCGCGGGCGGGATTGTTGGGTCGCTTGTCACCGCAACGGTTGGTGCCGTCTTGCTGTTGGTCATTGTACGAATGATCAAACGCGCTTAGCGCCGCAACACAGCACAAGTAGGGCATGGCCAGTTTGAAATCGAGAGAGATTACGAGACGGAGCGACCTGCAAGTACGTGGAAGCACACCGCGATGGTTGTCGGTTAGTTTCCGTTTGTATTTTGAGACACTATTTTCTAACATTTGTGGCACGATTGTGCCGGGAGAATTCTGACATGAAGAAGAGATTGCACATCCATCGCATTCTGGGACTTATCTGCATGCTCGTCTTGGCAACGAGCATAGGCTGTAGCGATGAAGCCAAAGACAAGGTAAAGGACGCCGCCGACAAGACCGAAACAGCGGCAGAGAACGCTGTCGAGAAAGCTGGCGATATGGCCCAAGCGGCGGGCGAGAATGTCGCCGACGCGGCCGGCAAGGCGAAGGACGCTGTTGCCAAACTCAGCAAAGACGCGATCGCCTATCTCAAGCCGATCAAAGATGGCTTGGGGAATCTCGACAGCTTGAAGGACAAGCCAGCTGAGCTGAAGACGGCGGTGGACAATTTGCTGAAGCACATGGAGCAGAATGTGGACAGTCTCCATCTGCCCGAGAAGGTCACCAACGCGCTAAAGGTCGTCAAGGAGAAGCTGGTCGCCCTTAAGGATTACCTGGCCGGTGAAGCCGACAAAGCCAAGATCGAAGAGCACATCAAAAATATCATCGACTCGGCGAAAGAAAGACTCGGCATCAGCTGAGCTGAATAAGTTGCGTCAAGAGAGGCTTCCGCCGGGCTTGCCCCGGCCGGAGCCACAACGGGTAAGCTACCGGCCAACGACACGCAAAAGAGGCTTCTGCCGAGCTTCACTTTACCTTCGTGTTCAGGACGCGGATTTCCTTCCCGCTAGCCGCGTCGACAAATTTCACGATCATCGTCTTTTCGTCTTTCTTGACGTAGGCAAAGTCGCCGACTTGCGTCTCTCCAAACCCATCGCAGGGGCATGCGGCGACGCGACGGGTGGATACGAACGCGAGCGGGCGGTTAGAATCAGTGTTAGAATCAGTGTGAGCGTTCACGGCGCAGCACCAGTGAACCGCGACGCGGTGTCGCACGGCACTCCGTCCCGCGAACCCTTCGCATCGGGGCATTTTGACGCTTACGGTTGCAAGAGAATCCAAAGACGGCGCGAACGAAGCGGAGCGTCGTTCGCCACGAACCCCACTTCGC
This sequence comes from Planctomycetota bacterium, assembly GCA_024277285.1. The sequence goes on along the minus strand of JAJRVM010000098.1, from coordinate 22,408 downwards.
ACAAGGAACCCAAGATCATGCACTCAACGAGAAGATACTCGGTTTTCCTCATACTGGGGCTCGGACTCGCTACCGCACTGAACCCCGGAAAAGTTTGCATTGCGGCCGACCAACCACAACGACCCAATATCCTGTTTGTGTTCACCGATGACCATGCCTACCAGTCGATCAGCGCTTACGGATCCAAGATCAACGAGACGCCGAACATCGACCGACTGGCCAAGGAAGGAATGCGGTTCGATCGGTGCTACGTCACCAACTCGATCTGCGGCCCCATGCGCGCCGTTATCCTGACAGGTCGCTACAGCCACGTTAATGGGTTCATGGTCAATGGTAATCGGTTCGACGGATCGCAGGAAACGTTCCCCAAGCTGCTTCAACAAGTCGGTTATCAAACCGCAATCATTGGCAAATGGCACTTGGGAACCGCTCCGACCGGCTTCGATTACTCGGAGATTCTGGTTGGGCAAGGCCCCTATTACAATCCGCCCATGATCCGCAACGGCAAGCGAGTGAAACACACCGGCTATACCACGGAAATCATCACCGACTTGGCGCTCGACTGGTTGAAAGATGGCCGCGACGCGAACAAACCGTTCATGTTGATGTACCAGCATAAGGCACCACACCGAAACTGGCAGCCTGGTCCCGGCTACTTCCACAAGTACGACGATGTCACGATCCCCGAACCTGAAACGTTGTTCGATGACTACTCGGGCCGTGGCAAACCGGCCCATCAACAGGACATGACGATCGCCGAGACGATGACGCCCAATGACCTGAAACTGGTCGAGCCCAAGAACCTCACACCTGACCAGCTGGCAAAATGGAAAGCTGCTTACGACCCCAAGAACGAAGCGTTTCGCAAGGCCAAATTGAAAGGCAAGGACCTGGTCCGCTGGAAGTACCAACGGTACATCAAAGACTATCTGCGCTGTGTCGCCGCAGTGGACGACAACCTGGGCCGAGTCCTCGATTACCTGGACGAAACCGGACTGCGCGACAATACGGTCGTGATCTACTGTTCGGACCAGGGATTCTACCTTGGTGAACATGGCTGGTTCGATAAGCGATGGATGTATGAAGAATCGCTGCGCACGCCGTTCCTGGTACGTTGGCCAGGCGTGACGAAACCGGGGACGATCAACAAGGATATCGTATCGCCACTCGATTTTGCCGAGACGTTTCTGGAAGTGGCCGGCGCCAAAGTACCGCAAGGCATGCAAGGCCGCTCATTGGTCCCGGTACTCAAGGGCCAAACACCTGCCGATTGGCGCAGCGTCTTCTACTACCACTACTATGAGTACCCCGGTTGGCACTACGTGCGCCGTCACTACGGCGTGACCGATGGTCGCTACAAGCTGATCTATTTCTACGAACCGGACGTCGACCAGTGGGAATTGTACGACTTGGAAAAAGACCCGCATGAAATGCGCAGTTGCTATGCCGATCCCGAATACAAGTCAGTGCGCAAACGGCTTGAACAGGAACTTCAGCGCAGTCGGCGCGCGCTGCATGAAACCAAAGAGGATCCCCCCTCAACGATCATCCGTCGCCCGCCGCCACGCGTCCGAAAACCGACGGAAGCGTAGCGCGCAACGGACTGAACCCGGGGACCAGCTGGCATCGTGGTCCGCTGCTCCGGGCGACCATGGTCCGGTTCGTGGCGTAGCGTGGCACTGGGACGTTGGGTGGCACTGGCTTCGAGACTCATCAAGTACCGAGGGCGTAGCAGGACTTTAGTCCCAACTCTCTCCAATCGTAACTGTTCACAAGCGATCAACTGTGTTCTGGTCTCTTCCGTGCCGAAGGCACAGCCCGAAACGAGCCCACGGGTGCAGCCAATGCGAGTTTTTCGAGAATTGGCGTAACCCTGGGTAGTCTGCCCACACACCACAAAAGCCCCAACGGGCAACGCTGTGCAGCATTTTCGTACTGTGTTTCAAGGGGTTTGGTGATTTTACTGTTTTGGCCAATTATTGCTAGCATTCAAAACCCGCGAGTTTGCGTTGCTAGCACAAGAATCGGTTTGTGGCCGAATCCGCCCTAAGTCCTTAGTTGAAAATGAGTTTGAACTAAAAACAAAATGCTGCACAGCGTTACCCAACGGGGCGGCCCTAACCTACTTAGGCCCCCCCTGTGGCGTTTGACTGTGATACTCTTCGGGGCGTCCTTTCGGGACTGGAAAAAAGCCGGCACGGAACAACTCCTGAAATGGCGGAGGGAATACGGCGCACAGATAGAAGTGGAAATCACGCCTCTTATTGGCCCGATGTCTTGTTTGGCCTTTCCTTTCACGGCACGGAGTGCCGTGCCACACTGCGTCAAGAGTGCGTCTGGACCCAGGTGACGCTCAGCCGTTTGATAAACTCTTCGGCCTGTTTGCGCATTTGTGCTTTGGAGCCGCTGACCGGGATATTCAATTCCTTGAGTAACGCCTCCAGGCCATCTTTACCCAATGCGCGGTTGCCAGCGACGTCCTTGATGATGGCCAACAATCGGTCGGCTGTCGCGGAGTCAACGTTGCGCATCAGCGGTTTTGCTTCCGCGATGTAGTGCCGCACGTTCTCGGCAGCCAGCTCCGCCTTGGTCTTCGGCCGAATCGTCCCACCTGAGTTGATCCAGACCATAACGCTTTCGACCAATGCGGCCTTGCTGCCAGCCAATTCCAGATCCAAGCTCTTGCCCAGCTTCTTGAGGTCCGTGGTGGTCATCTTGCGAAGCGATTTCTCGATTTCCGCAACCGATTCCCCAGATGCGTTTTGCATGGAATCGCGAATTCTCGCGACGACCGCGGTGGGCGAGTTTCTTTGCGATTCAATATGCGTCCGCACGATCTTCGCGATCTCAGCGAGCGTCAACTCGGGGAACTGCGTGAGCAGTTCGCCCAGAGCGCGAATTTGCTTCAAGACATCGGGAGTACTACGGCCTGGAAAAAGCGAGTGTACTTCCTGAATCAAGTCCAATTCACGTGCCGCAGGCTTCGTCAAGATGGGGGCCAGACAAGCAAGGAGACTCTCGCTGTCGCGACTCGGCGTTTCCATGGCGTCATCCTTTCAGTCGATTGCACAATTCCGTGGCAAAGGGTCGGTAGATCTCGCGCCCAGCTTGCGACGCTCCGAGTGGCGTTGACGTGGCGGCCGCCGTCGCTACTTGTGACGTTTGAGGAATCAGTTTCTCAAACAGCTGATGACCAGGGTCGTACTCGTGTACATACCGCTCGAGCAAATTAAACTGCGTCTTCTCGGCTTTCGTCAAGTCCTGCCCCGCGTCGCCCTTGCGGTAGGTTCGGCTGAGGATCACACCGGCAAGGCGCGCCTGATACTCGCTCAGCTTGCCCAGCCGCTCCAACCACATAAGCGTTCGGCGAACCGCATCCACGTCGTTGGGATGCAGCGCCGTGGGAATCACAACATAGTCGGATGCCAAGAGCGCATTGATCGACGATGTCGTTAGACGAGGCGGGCAATCGAAGAACACGAAGTCGAACTGGTCAAACACCATTGGCAAGTGCAGTCGCCGACGATGCCGGAAACGCACCTCCTTCTGTTGAACCGCAAACTGAGCTTGATGCCGAAAGTCCGCGTGCTCCAACTTGTCATTCGCCACCACGACTTTCGCACTGTCGCCCGTCCCGCTCATGGGCGTGAAGAGCTCGTGAAGCAACCTTTCCCCCACCTCACCGCCATCCAAATCATCGATCAGCCGTTCGGAAGTCCGTCCCGATGTGCGTCGATCCTTCAAGAAGTCAGGCTCCACCGTCAGATTACTCAGTGTGCCTTGGAAATCGAGATCGACCGCGAGTACTCGAAAATGCTGTCCCGTCACTCCGGTCGCAAACGACGCGGCCAAATTCGCCACCGTGGTCGTCTTCCCAACCCCGCCCTTCAGATTCAAGAACGTGATGAACCGAGTCTTTCGTTCGTTCCGGCTAACAAACTCGGGCGGGTCGCTACGCACAGCATCCACCCAAACGGTCGTATCCAGATTCTGCAGACTCTCGAAACGATGCTCAAGACTGTTCAGTTCGAGTGACAGTGCGTCGCGCTCGTCGACCGTCGTCTCCAACGTCTCTCGCAGTTGCTGAATCTGCTCTTTTAGCCCGCCATTCTCTTCGATCGACTGGTTGAGCGACGTTTGCAGCTTCTCCATCTCGGCCAACCGGCCGTTTAGCTCGTCAACACGCTTCTCGCTGACGCGCAAATCGAATCGAAACTCTTCACGCTCTCGCTTCACCTTCTTGATTCGATAGGACCGATCCACGGCATACCAAAGCAAGGCGATGAGAACGCCAATCGCCAGAACCATCACGACCCCCTGCACGACCGGGTCCGCCTTTGGCAACGTATTCGACAGGAAGTCGATCAAGGGATGTAGCAGAGATTCCATGATACTGCTCGTGGTGATAACGCGGTGCCGAGCCAAGACGCAAACGACCATAACATGGCGAATGCGGCAATGAATGCGAATAAAGACAAACGGCGACCTGGTGCGACGTCAAGCGTGGATCACTCCTTCGCTCTAGACGGCCATCATATCATCCTCGATACCGAACCGCGAGGACCGGTAGCTCGCGAGATTAGCGTCTGTTCGTTTTTTTGGCGGTCAACTACTACGTAACAGTTCACCAACAGCGCGCCGCGCGCGCCGCGTTCAGGAAGGGGACCGCTAATCAACATTGATCGACGCTAATGCAATAGGCCCTCCGCCAGGCTTGCCCCGGCTCCGGGGCACGACGGGTCAGCTACTGGCACCAAGCACTTGTTCTTTCGCAGGTCGAACGGTGGGTCCTCCATCAGTCGCCGTTTCTGGCCCGTTGTGGCGTGAATCGCGTACACAGTCACAAGAACGAAAACAAAAAAAGCCCAGGCTTCAGGCCTGGGCATACGGTCATCTAGTTCGATCGATTTGGTTCTTACACTTCGAGTGCGGTCTGGGCTACCCAAAGGTCGTGCTTATTGCAGTACGACATGACAAACAACTGCTTGCACTTCCCATCCAGCTCGAATTCGTATTCCGACACGGGCTTGTCTTCCCAGTGGAACGTGTTCGCGCCGACAACTTTACCGCAATCGGCAACAACCGTATGGCGAACGATGTAGTGCGCCTCGCTCATGCCATGCTTGGTCTCGACACGCAGGGCCAACTTGCCGCCGACCTTCTTGACACTGACCTGCGGGATATGCGAGCCGCCCTTCCCTTTCCAAACACCCTGGTGAGCTTCACTGTAAATGATGTTGTCCGGCAACTTGCCCAACACGTCCGCAGCACGCTCGAGGTCCGCTCCCATCGTCTCCCGGCCGGTTCCGGCGAGGATCGGCAATAGGAGAGCTCCGGCAGGGCCGGCCGCGACCAGTTTCAGAAATTTGCGACGTTCGTTCATCTTTCGGTGCACCTTTCTTGCGGTCGTTGTGCCGCAAAAACAAGAAAAACAGCTTCAGAGCAAGGCCTCGGTACGTTATAGACGGCTGGCGTGCGGAGTCAAGCAACTGCGCGGCCAAGTAACGTCGTGATGCCAGACGACCAATCCCTGATTTGGCGGTAAACCGCGTCAATCAAAGCACTTCGGCCCCGTGGCAACGCCAGCGCGCGTGCAGGACGTCGCTTCGGGCCCCCAAAACGGGGCTTTTCCGCGCCGGACGATCGTTCGTTCGCATCAACGCAATGGTCCAGGCCGAATCATCACACCCCTTTGGCGACCGCCAAGGCGGCGCCGAATGGCAAATCCCAGGCACGACCGACGCGAGAACGGGCGCGTTGCTGATAGCTGACCATTCGTGGCTTCCGCCGTCTTGCCTTACACCGGGACAAGCCCGGCCGAAGGGCGGTTTGTGATCAGCGTCTATGAGCGGTTCCGTCGCTGGAAATAGTGGTCGCAGTCTCATTACCGCGAACGGCTGCCTTACTTCTTCAACAAGTGCTGCTGTGGCTTGGGAATGCGATCGTATTTCAGATCACCGCCGATCAGTCGCATCAGCGTGCGGCGGCCTTTGCCTGATTCTCGAAATAGGTAAGCATTGGTCGGCTCCGGCCACTCGGGCATCTCAGACTGTACTTTTTTGAACCTTGCCAACAACCGCTTGACGACGTCGGGGTGCTCTCTGGCAATATTGTGTTGCTCGCCGCGATCGGCATCAAGATCGAACAACATCATTCGCGTCGGTGGATCCCCAACCGTTAGTCCCGGATACTGATTCGGTTTGGCCTGCTCGAATGGCGCAATAATCGCTACACCGTCAGGGCCGCGTGGATCAACCCATTGCTCCTTCTCTTCCTCGGATAGCTGGCTCATCATCGGCCGCCCCGGACTGCGCACGTGCAATTTCCATTTCCCCGACCGGATCGTTGCCAGGAATTTTCCTTGCATACCGAAGACCGCGTCGTGCGGACTCTTGGCATTCGCATCCTTCAGCAAGGGCATAATGTCCCGACCGTCGATGACCCGGTCACTTGGGACTTTCACGTCAGCCAACTGACATATAGTTGGCAGCATGTCGATCGACGCGGTCGGTTGATCGTTCACGACGCCGGGTGGAATGACACCAGGCATGCGTGCGATCATCGGCACGCGCAGTCCACCATCCCAGGTCCGCCCCTTCATCCCACGCAACCCACCGGTCGATCCCCCGAACCACGGCCCGTTGTCCGAGGTAAAAACGACCAACGTCTTCTCGTCGAGATTCAGTTCCTTCAGCTTGTCCAACAGACGCCCGACCGACCAATCAAGCTCAGCCATCACATCCGCATAGAGATTGTCGCGAGTTTCGGGCGTATAGAAATCGTCCGAGGCAGCCAATGGCTTGTGCGGCATTGCGTGTGGTAGGTAGAGGAAAAATGGCCGATCTTTGTTCCGTTCGATGAACCCGAGGGCTGCGGCAGTATAGCGTCTGGTCAAAGTTGCCTGGACGACCGGATATTCGACAACCGCCTCATTCTGGACCAATTGCACCGGGTACATATCGTTCGAATACAGAATCCCAAGATACTCGTCGAACCCCTGCGTCGTTGGCAACCACTTCGGTCGGTGCCCCAAGTGCCACTTGCCAAACGCAGCCGTTGCATAGCCGACCGGCTTGAGCAACTCGGCAATCGTTCGTTCCGAATGCGGTAGCCCATAATTCGACGCCCCGGCATCTGGAGCCGGATTGCGCACCACGGAATGCCGAAACGGATAGCGTCCCGTCAAGATGGTCCCGCGCGACGGAGCACAATAGGGCGTCGGCACATAGAAACTTGTCAGCCGCGCGCCTTCGGCCGCCATCTGATCGATATTGGGTGTTCGCGAAGTTCCCTCGGGGTTGAAACAAGACAGATCGCCATATCCAAGGTCGTCCGCAAAAATCAAAATGACATTCGGACGCCCTGGATCGGCTACCGCCGCCGCAGTCGACAACATCACGGCAACCGCAACGCCACAACAGACCCAGGCCAATTTGCCAAGACGCATAATATCCCTTTCGTTGGAAACACCCCGTCTCAATACGGCACAACCGAATTCGGCACAGCCCACTTCGGCGCAATACGATACCGCAACAACGTGATTCTCTTCCTTTGCTGAGTGAATTGCAATAAGTGAAGCCGGAACACCCGCCGCGTCCGACGTCATTCACGGCCGAATCGTCTTCCGGTGTCAGTATTCCCGCATTTCCGCGTCTTGCTTCCAGCGCGCCGCCGAGAAACCTCCCAAGAACACGTTCTTGTCGGGTTTTTGGTGAGACGTTTCCAACGGTTTTGTCGCATTGTCAGGTAGGACCCGTCAGGTAAGACCCTCTGCAAGGTCGACCGCCTGTATGCGATGCACAAGTTGCGGCAACGTGACCGTGAAATGCAAAGACACTTGCTGCGGACCAGAACTTGCTGTACACCAAGGCTCGCTGGCGTCTTCGCCGAGCGATGCCGCAACACTTCGCATTGATAGGCTTCCCGCGTGTCCTACATGGGTGCTCACGGTGGCCGACAAACCGGACGTCAGACTGACGGCCACCGAAGTAATCGGCATGGACCCCGCGAAAAAGACGATCAACATCGTTGCCTACTGGTCGAGCAAGATCGTCGAGACCATTACGTTTGACCGTTGTAAAGACGATACGTTTTTCGGCAAATACAATCTCATGGCACCCGGCAGCGATGGATCTCGGCAGATTGCGCTTTCGTGTTCCATGATGACGGCACGGCGGACTTCAATTTCACCAGCGGACCTAACAAGGGCAACCATCGGTTCCAATCCTGCCGCTCGGTGGTAGACTCATGTTCGCGCCGTTTGTGTTGTTTTTCCGACACGCTCACGGCCTGAACAGTTACTGCGGGAATACGGGAATAACGGAGACAGCAATGTCCGACGCGATCAAGACGCACACTCGCCCCATCTTGGTGTCCATGCTAGTGCTCGCAATCGCCGGAGCGTTTGCCACCGGCAGGCTGACACACGACGCCCGTGCCTGTAGCACGCTGCTGGTCGGTAAGCGTGCAACTGCGGACCACTCGGTGTTGATGGCCAGTTCCTGTGACGGCGACGTCATGGGCCTGATCTACGTCATGCCCGCCCTGACCTACCCGCGTGGTACCCAACTGCCCATGTATTGGAACGTGCCCAGACCCAAGAACTATGAAGAGTACCAGGCCAACGTTCGCAAAGGGTACCAACTGGTGGGACAGCTGTCGGTGGAGACGACCTACCGAACCATCCTACTGGGCGGGAATGTTGAGAGTATGACAACCGGTGGGCTGAACGAACACGGACTGAGTATCGCGATCGAGTTTCTGCCAATGCGTGAGAGCCTAGCCTGTGATAAGGGCGTTGTCGGCCCCAACAGCAACCACTGGACCACTTCGCTGATTGCCAATGCGTTACGACGAACCAAAACGGCGCGCGAAGCGATCGCGCTGATCGGCCAGATGGTCGATCAATACGGATTCTTATACTACCGAGCACCACATGCAGGAGTCGCACTGCCCATTGCCGACGAAAACGAAACGTGGCTGCTGGAGATCTTCGGCCCCGGAAAGGACTGGAAACCCGGCACCGGCGCACCAGGCGGAGTCTGGTGCGCCCAACGCATACCGGATGGCCAGGTCGGTTGCAGCGCCAACCGCAGTCGTATCGGCAGGGTGGATCTCAAAGACACTGACCATTTCATGGCATCGGCCAATATCTTCTCGTTGGCAAAGGAACTCGATCTCTGGAAGCCCGAAGAGCCGTTCGTCTGGCACAACGTCTATGGTGGGCCTGGGAGCAAGTACAATTCGTTACGCGAGTGGCGTGCCCTGAGCCTCGTCGCTCCGTCGCTCGGACTCAAGGTAACCGGCGATCCATCCGTCGACCGGTATCCGTTCTCCGTCAAACCAGACAAGCCGGTGAGTGTTGAAAAGCTCATGGCTATCATGCGTGACCACTATCAAGGCACTCGATTCGATCTGACCAACCACGCGGCTTTCCAGGTCGAAGCAAAGAAGAGCCCACTCGCCGTTCCCTTTGGACGTGCCAGTCTCTTCGAGCTCCTCAAGATCAAGCCCGAGCGGGCGCTTTGCACGCCGACCAGTGGGTACGTGTTCATCGCACAATTGAGAGACTGGCTTCCCTATCCCATCGGCAATTGCCTTTGGTTTGCCTACGGGCCGGCCAACACAAGTTGCTTCACACCCATCTACGCGGGTGTAACGAAATTACCCAACACCTGGAGCGAACCCGCCAACTTCACTCGCATCGACCGCACACAGGCGCAGTGGAGCTTTCGCCTGGTTCACAATCTGACGAATCAATTGCGCTACCAGGAATCGATCCAGGACGTTCAGCGCGTTGTGCAACCGGCTGAAAAACAATACCTGATCTCGCAAACCCGTTTTGAAGAAGTAGCGAGCCGCGTCTTCCAGCAGCATGGCAAGCAAGCGACGGAGACACTTCTAACCGATCATGCGCAGCAATCTCTGACGCAAGTGCAATCCGCATACAATCAACTGGTCGACTATCTGATGTTTCGGTACTTGATCGGCGACAAAGAGCTGGCCCAGCCAGCACTGCCTCGGATCGCCGTGCCGGCAATCCCCAATACACTCAAAGTACCTTGACAAGCGACATCGTACCCAACCCGAGTTGTTGTCCAACTATTGGGGTCCACTGTATGTGCCACTGCATGATCGGACGCGCTCTTTCATGGCAAGACGCTTGGCCCTTGGGTGAGCGTTAATCACTGATCGCCGCACGGATCACGCAGTGCCGCAGCGCCGACCGGTTCCGTAATCGCCGCGTTGGACCGTCTGACACCGCGCACTGCAACGGCGTTGCGTTACACCGCCGCGTCGCCCTTGGTTCGGCCTTGCGGCGGAGCCAAAGCAACGCAGCACCTTTATCACACTACAATCTGCTCCTTCTCGGAGTCCCAGCGAACGGTGCGACCGGTCTTGTACGATTGGATCGCCATCGTCAACGCGACGGTTGCAACGAAACACTCCTCGACCGGCGCCGTGCACTGACCACGGCTCTTCACGTTCGCGAAGAAGTCGTCCAGGTGTTCGACAGTAGACCAGCGAAAATTGGTTGGCTCTTTGTGGATGGGCTCCGCTCGCAAATCCTTGAATTGGTCGGCCTTGTCAGCGGCCACATACTTGTCGAACAGGGCGTTCTTCTCTTCGGCATACAAGCGCAGCCAATTGGATCCTAACTCCATCGTGCCATGGGTGCCTCGATACTGAGCTTCCCGATTCAGGAACGCGTTGGTGCTGGAGCCGACAAACGAGATGGTCAAATTCCGCGACGGGTAGTTGAACAAGGCGTTACACGTGTCGGGAACCGTGCGACCGTCGTCATAGTGATAGATGCCGCCCGTTGCCGAACACGTTTCGGGGACCCCCAGTCCCATGATCATGTTGGCGGCATCCAGCGGGTGACTCATCAAGATGCCAAAAATTCCGGTGCTGTATTGCTGGTAACACTGCCAGTGGAAGAACCGCCGAGCGTCATAGGGACGTGCTGGACGATTCGCTTGGAAACGCGCCCAGTCAACGTGCTCGGGCCCGGACTTCTTGGGCAACCCTGGCGTGTTGTAGTCGTTGTACGCGCGCCATGGAGCCGTAGGTCGATTGCGTGACGACCAGAGCTGAAGCTGGTGAATATCGCCCAACACTCCCGACTCGAAAATCTCGCGCGCTTTGTGAAAGTGAGCGATCGTGCGACGTTGATAACCTACTTGTGTCACACGTTTCGACGCGCGAACTTTGTCGCGGACTCGCAAAGCTTCGTCACATGAATAGGTCATCGGCTTTTCGACGTAGACGTCCTTGCCCGCGTCAAGTGCGTCGAGCGTCATCTGAGCGTGCCAATGGTCCGGCGCGGCAATCACGATCGCATCGATACTCTTGTCGTCAAGCAACTTGCGATAGTCCCGGTGGATCGGCGTTCGCGGGTCCTTCAGCAGAGGCTTGATCCGGTCGATATAGTGATCACTGATATCCGATATGGCAGTAATCCGAGCCAGCTTGCTCTTGTTAACTCCATCGTGCAAGGCAATACCACGAATACCAACACCGATCAGCCCAACGCTGACTTCCTCGCTCGGCGCCATCGATCGCGCTAGCCGCGGCAAGGCCAGTGAGCTGGCACAGGCGCCTGCCACGGTGGCCGCCTTGATGAAAGTGCGTCGCGTTGTTCGAGTCCCCGTCGCTTGGTCAGTCGTAGTCACGGCCGGGTTCATAGTCAGATTCCTTCAGTCGCTGTGGGATAAGTGCAGTGAGTCAGCAGCCCGAATCATACCTTTCTCCGCCACTCGAATAAAGCTGCGGCAAGGAAAAAGGGCATTGAACACGTGGCCTGGGAATCCTTCCCGGGCAGAGGCAACATGCCAACTGCATGGAAACTCAGCGGCAATAGACGGCTTGCATAAGGTGTAACCCCGTCCATGCGTGGAACGAACTCCCTAGCCACGCACACCGCGAACATCATCCGACCGCCGCAGTTGGCTCGACCTATGGTTGCGTGGCACAGACTAAGGTTTCGTTCCGTTCAAGCCAACGTCCATGGTGCCGCGCACCGAGTGACGACGTCTATTTTCGCGTGCGTCAGCGCTGCCAATGTAGGGCCCGCGTTGTCGGACACCACCGTTGAGCCGAGGCGGCGTCAGAAGCACGCGACTCGTGTGATCGGCTCACGGAAACACTTCATCAAGCATCTCCAGTAGATTGTTGACGAGAATAACCGAAGCGTCTTTCTGCACCTTATTGGTTGTCAGCCAGGTCTCATAGCCGCCAAACTGATGCTGCTCGGGCGTCGGCAAATAGCCGTATCCGCCATTGGCCAGCTCGACGATGAACGTATCGCCAGCGGGACTCATCTCTTTCAGTTCTAAACCGATCTCCACAAACAGCTCGAACGGTGCCGCACATATCGCGAGATCGCCGATGCGAATCGTCTGAACCAGCACGTTCGTTGTCGGAGGCTCTTCCGCCAGCTTCAGTGTGCGTAGCGCGTACGCCTTAGCAAGACGTGGGAGCTTCTCCTCGCCTTGAGCATCGACTTTCACAATTCTCTTGGCACGCTCGACCTGCTGCGGCGTGGGAACACGGTGTTTCAAGGTAATCTCTCGCTGCCGCATGGCCAGCTCCACGCCACTCGACAAGGATCCCATTTGCCCAATGGCCTTGGCAGCGGCATCCGCCGTCTTGCTGGCCACGATTCGAATCTGCTCGTAGGGCTCGCGCCGCGGCCGCGGGCTCCGGAAGTTGATGTTGTTGATATCAGCACACGCACCGTTCGACATCATGGCGACAAAGCCCTTGGCATGCCGGCCAACACGAACGGGCATGAGTCGCGCGAACTCGCCAAAGTAGTCGGCCGACATTTGACCGCCCGTGTTGCCGACATAGTGCAACGAGTAGTTGGCGAAGACCGAAAGTGGCTGCCCCTTGGCCGTCTCGGCGTACAGCACGGAGACTTCCGGATCGATCGGGCCGGCCGGATTGATGAGGATACGCTTGTTGCGCGGCGGATTCATCTTCACGATGTCCGTCTCCTCGCCGAACGGATTGGCTGGTACCGAGCCCGGCTTGAGGAACCAGCGGCGATTGAAGACCTCGTCGGCAAGTGGGGAACTTGCCCAACCCACTTTCGCCGGTTGCCGATTCTCAGCCGCGCGGACAATCGCCTCGACAATGCCGTTGTGAAGTCGTCGCTGGTAAGCGCGCTCTTGAGGCGTCCCGTGCTGCGCGTTTGCGAATGGCGCGCTATGCGTGTGTGTCGCCGATATCATCATGTTTTCGGTCGGTATGCCAGTCCGCTGTGAAGCCTCTTGTTTGGCCGGGCCCAACTGCGCTCGATGCACCATGCAGCTATCGACAACCGCAAGCACAATCATCATCTTGCTGTCATCAAGCACCAGACAGCGCACATGGAGCGGATCGTGAGCGGAATCGGTGGGACGTGGCGTAAACGAACCGCGCGGCGCCAGTGGCCACTGCCGCGGCGTGATGTCAATGACGGCCCCTCCCACTCGAAGCTCGGCGCGCACCGGCAATGGCAAGACGATCGCAACGACAAAAAGACAGCAGACCATGAGCAACAAGATTCGTTTCATCGATTCGTCCTTATTCTCAAGACCGTCCTCTCCGTCAAGAAACGCCCTCCATTGGGCCCAGCCCCAATGGGAGGCACGACTGGCCAGCAACCTTCGCACCATGGCGACGCTCACTACTGCAGAAGTGGGGTTAACTTGCTCGATACACTCACGTTGCTACCGCACCGTGTCAGTGACGAACCGCATGGCCTCTTCAACGTTTCCTTTGGACCCGATAATCAAAGGAGTGCGTTGGTGAATCCCGGTCGGTTGGACTTCGACGATGCGTTGCCGACCGTCCGTCGCGGCCCCACCCGCCTGCTCAGCAACAAACGCCAGCGGATTGGCTTCGTACATCAACCGTAGCTTGCCGTCCGCGTGGCTTTCGGTCGGCGGATAGAGAAACACGCCACCCTTGATCAAGATGCGGTGAAAATCGGCAACCAGCGAACCGACGTAGCGTGACGAATACTGCCCGCCACCTGGATGCTTCGCCCAGTGTAAGTAACGTTGATACGGCTCGGGAAACCCGTGCAGGTACGCTTCATTCACGGAGTAGATATTATTCTGCTCGGGCATTTGGACGTCTTCGCGTGTCAACAGAAACGTGCCAATCTGTGGATCGAACGTGAACATGTGCACGCCCCGCCCGGCCGTATAGACAAGTACCGTCGAAGAACCGTATAGCACATATCCGGCCGCCACCTGTTGCGAGCCCGGCTGGAGTACCGATTGCTCGGTGCTGGCGATCTCCGGCGGATTTCGAAAGATCGTAAAGATAGTACCAACCGATACGTTGACATCGATATTCGACGAACCGTCAAGCGGATCGAACATCACAATATACGAATCTTCGCTCTTCACCGCTTGCAACACACGCGGCTCGTTGTCCTCTTCGGAGGCGATGATCCCGACGTTACCGCGGTAGCCAAGGCAGTTCTTGATCGTATCGTTCGACAGGATATCCAGCATCTGCACGGTCTCGCCCTGGACGTTCGTGCTGCCGTGTTCGCCCCAGACGTCGATCAATCCCGCGCGACGCACGTAAGAGGCGATCATCTTGGTTGCCAACGCAATGCCGGACAAGAGCCATGAAAACTGGCCACTCGCATCGGGATGCTTGACCTGCATCTCCTGGATATGCTGCGCCAATGCGACGAATTGCCCCTCTTTCTTGACTGCCATCCCACATGCCCTCGTAATAGAGTCTTTGATCCGCCTTCCGCTCTAGCCAGAGTGCCCCTCAGTATGCCAACCAAGTCGCTCCGCGGCAACTCCCGACGCTGGCAATCGCGCGCTAACGCCCGCGCGACGGAACGGCAGACGGGAATGACGCCAACGGCATTGTCGCGCCGAAGAGCACCAACGTCACAGCACCCGGGTTCCCAAGCCACCGTTCTTTATTCAGACTGGTAACAGGTAGCTTATGCCGCCCAGGTTCAGCGAGTTGGGCAGTCCACTGGCGATTCAACTGAGCCCATGGCGGGCTCAGCTACGTCCTTCGATCCCAAGGAACAGATGATGTCGCGATTCCTTTCATCATTCATACGTCACCCGATTGCAACGGGCGCGATAGCGCCGAGCAGCCAGTATCTGGCACGCGAAATGGTCGGCTGGATTAACTGGGATGAAGTGGCGACCTGTGTCGAATTTGGGCCAGGGACAGGCGCGTTTACGCCGAGTATTCTCGAGTCCGTCAACGAAGGAACCAACTTCTTCGCTGTGGAACTGAACGAAGAGTTTGCCACAACGATGCGCAAGTCGTTTCCCAATGTCGATACACTATGCCGCTCGATCGTGGACATCGAGAAAATTTGCCTGGAACGTGAGATTGCCACGATTGACTGCATCGTGTGCGGGTTGCCTTGGGCGGCGTTTTCTCCCGAACTGCAGCATGCGTTAATGAACGCCGTTTTGGCGAGACTCTCGGATGGAGGCTATTTCTGCACCTTTGCCTACCTGCAAGGAACGATCCTACCCGCCGGGCTCCGCTTCACTCGACTGCTGAACGATTCGTTTGCTTCCGTCACGCGCAGCCGTACCGTCTGGCGCAACTTGCCTCCCGCGTTCGTCTATCAATGCCGGCCGTAGCTGACCAGTTGCCGCTCCGACCGGGACGAGCCCGGTGGAAACCGACTGCGTTGCGCGCACAGTCTTCTACAGGCGAACACCACTACTCGAAGTAATCGACCTCACCGGTGCGCATATCGTACATCGCTCCGACAATTTTGATTCGTCCCTGCTTGACGTAGGCATCGTCCAGCACGGGGTCCAGCACGGGGGGCTTCTTCCCCGAACCGCGCCGATTGTACGCTGAATATGAGTTCGGTACAGTCGATCAACAAGCTCCTGTTGCGCTGCCGTATCCATCGATTCCCATTGCGTCAATTCATGGCCTTTGATCGACTGACGACTCTCGGCGACAGCATCATTGGATAGCGGCACTTCCCTACCAGACGAAATTCAAACGCGATCCGTCCATCAATATCAAGCGTGCTCGGAACACCCCTCCGCGCCGTGCGTCTCGCACGATGCTCCCGAATCTTCGATCTTCTTCGAGAGCCACGCTTCCGTCACCTCGCGCACGCCGCCACTGCAACCGCGGATCACCTGAATCCCATTGGCTTGCAAAATATTCACCGCCCCACCACCCATGTTTCCAGCCAACATTACAGAAACTCCCTGACTTGCCAGTCCTGGGATCACGTTCGACTTGCATCCACAGCCGGGAGGCGGAGTGAAGACTTCCTGGTCCACAATCTGTTTGCCGTCATCAATCGTGAAAATCGTAAATGCCTCACAGTGGCCAAAGTGACCATCGACCTGAGTGCCGTTGGACGGTAATGCAATCTTCATGGTTCATTCCTTTTTCGCACCAAGGCTATCAATGTTGGCAATAAGCAATTGCTCCGACCGACAAACGTGCACTCTAGTCCGCCCTCTCAATTCCAGGAAGACCACGCAGGTCGGGCAAATGAAAGTGGCGCGTGGCTTCGGGAATCTTTCCCAAGAAGTGTGGCACGGCACTCCGTGCCGTGAATGACCGCATTCCAGTGCCAGGCGGCAACACAATTGGATCGTCTTCAGACGCGGCGAACGCCGCGGAGCGGCGTTCCACACTACGTGGCTCGGGAAGCTTTCCCAAGCGTAGACGAGTTTCTACCTGCTGAGTCATTCCTATTGTGCGTAGCTGACGTCGCTACGGACAAGTTCGTTCGATTGCTCGCCACATCGTGCACGCTGCTCGATCACTTCGCTAGCAGTTGTCTGGTCGCAACGCAATCCACCAATCGTTGTTCTTTGCCCATAGTCTTCTTTGCCCTTTGCTGCCCTCACGCTCATCGGCGACGTGCCAGTTGCTCGCCATAAAGGGCAAAGACAATGACGGGCAAGAAAGAGAACTGTGATGCCGGCCTCTTTTCCGCCCGTGGGACGGCTGACTTCGAATGCTCGCTGCTTGCCAGCACGCCCCACGTCGACCGCTCGCGCGCCGAACACAAACGGGATAAACGGATCCACGACCGAGTGGCGCGTTCTTGTCATACCAGTCCGCTCCGCTCCGACCCTGGAAGACCATACGGGTCAAGTCGCTTGCGTTACACATCGCCGGAAGGCGCGTTGCCGACGTGCGTCAACAGCGCCGCATGGCTGAGTCGCACCCGTGGATGATCGTCGACCCGAAACCCTTCGGCCACCGCGAGTGCGAGCATTTCCTGGAACTGCCTTTTGGGCACATGACCAACCGGCTCGACCCACAACAATCGCCCCAAGGGTCGCAGGCAACCGGCAAACTCTCCCAACAGATGACGTAAATCGGGAACCTCGTGCGCAGAGTAAAAGGCCAATACAAAATCGGCGCGCACGCTAATCGCCAGTGAATTGGACGCGCTACGGTGTGTCTGAATACGCTCAGCGACTCCCGCCTTGTGTGCGCGTTTCTCAAGCGTGCTAAGCATCTGCGGCTGCACGTCGATTGCGATAACACGTCCATCGGCACCAACCAGCCGGGCAAGCGCGATCGAAAACACTCCCATGCCACAACCAAAATCGATGACCGTCATGCCCGGCTCGATGTAAGGTCCCAGAATCGCCTGCGGGTTGTGAAGCAGGCGGCGCAAGCGGTTGTCGATGAAGTACCCACCCCACCAAGGACATACGTGTTGTGCCATCGCATTAATTCCCTTTCCAGCCTTCTGCAGTGGACGGTGCCACTCTGGCCAGCATTGGCAGAGACCGCATCTAGGCGGGGCTAGATCGACAACGCCACTCTGCACCATCATGGTCTTTCGCTGGGTGACTTTCAATTCCCTCTTCTTCACGTAACGCGAACCGCGCTGAGATTACGCGGTTATCGACGAACAACGTGACCCCCTGTTCCGCTCGCGGCCCTGCAGTGTCATTCGCCTCGGTGACTGGAAACTCCACGAGTACCTTGAAGATGGCGGCCTGGAGCTTTACAACCTGCATGACGACATCGGCGAGTCCCACAACTTGGCCGCGCAAGAACCGCAGAAAACGGCCGAATTGCACGCGACGCTCAAGGCATGGCGCAAGGCGATCCATGCACCGGTCCCAAACCAATTGAACCCGAAGTACGACGCCCAGGCCGAGGCACAGGAAATTGCAGCACGATTGGCAGGCAAGCGAGAAGCCGGAAACAAACGGCCCAGTATAAAACAACGCCGTGGGAAACAACAAGGGGGGAAACAGCGTGGTGGAAAGCGGCACAAGACGAGCCAAAGCAGCGGGTCGCAGTATTTGCTCCGGCGGTCGATAACGCATCCGCCGACTGCTATCATGGAGACGTAAAGAAAAGTGTATGCATTCGGGCAGGTGTCGATGGACGTGGGAGTCTCCCCTTGCTCGAAACGCCTGTTGCGACCGCTTCGCTTCAAACGATATCGCCAACTCAACGGCCATGGAGAATCAATATGTTCAATTATCGGCGCATCCTGGCTGCCGCGCTGCCGCTAAGCCTGTTTCTGATCACTTGCGCAACCGCGTTCGGCGTGGCAAACGGAGCACCCATCAAAGACGAGGCCACAAAGAACTCGGCCGCTGCCAAACGCCCCAACGTCGTGTTCATCTTGACGGACGACCAGCGCTGGGATTGCCTTGGATTGGCCGAACATTCGACCATGGCAACACCCAATATCGACCGATTGGGGCACGAAGGCGTCTACTTTCGTAATGCCTTTTGCACCACCTCGCTCTGCTCGCCCAGTCGCGCGTCCATTCTCGGTGGACTGTACGCTCACAGCCATGGCGTATCGAATAACTTCACCGAGTACCCCACCGACCTGCAGACGTTTCCACGCCAGTTGCAGAAAGCCGGTTACCAAACGGCTTACATCGGCAAATACCACATGGGCGAAAAGAACGACGACCGACGTCCCGGGTATGATTATTTCGTAACGCACCAGGGCCAGGGCAAGTACTTCGATAACGTATTCCGCTTCAACGGCAAGCAGCGTCGAGAGGTCAAAGGCTACTACACACGTGTTATCACGAACATGGCCATCGAATGGCTTGATAAGCGCGACAAGAACCGACCTTTCATGCTGTTCATGGGCCACAAAGCGCCGCACAGCTTCTACATACCCGAACCGCAATACGCACACGCTTTCGACGACGTCGATATTCGTTACCCTCTTACCGCGTTCCACTTGCAAGACAATCCCAAGTGGTATCAAGCGAGACTTGATACATGGCACGGTATCTACGGACCGATCTTCGATTATCGTAAGAAGTTCCCTGACCGAAGCGCGCGTGGCGTCCTGGATTTTGCCAACATGGTACGAGCGTACCGAGGCACGATCATCAGCGTGGATGACTCGGTGGGACAGGTTTACAACTACTTGAAATCGATCGGCGAACTGGACAATACGCTGATCGTTTTCACGACCGACAACGGACTGCTCGAAGGTGAACACGGCATGGTCGACAAACGGACGATGCATGAAGCCAGCATTCGACTGCCGTTGGTGGTCAGGTATCCCGGCCTCACGGCGCCCGATGCCCCCAAGGTGATCGATGAACAGGTACTGACAGTCGACTTCGCGCCCACCATTCTGGATATCTGCGATGCCGAACCGCTGCCAAGAGTGCATGGCCGATCGTGGAAGAAACTGGTGCAGGTGGGCGATCCCGACTGGCGACGAAGCTGGTACTACGAATACAACTACGAGAAGCAGTTTCCGTACACGCCCAATGTGCGCGGCGTGCGAACGGATCGGTGGAAATACATTCGCTATCCGCACGGTGATGGCAGCCCTGACCGTCACATGGCCGAATTGTACGAGATTCGTAGCGACCCTGACGAGACGCGCAACTTGATTAACCAGCCGCAATATGCTCCGGTTGTCGAGCGATTGCGCAAGGAACTGGACCGATTGATTCGAGAAGCCGACGGCCTGCCCGACAAGATGCCTCTTGATGAAGGAGTTAAGAGCGAGTTGCCCGATCCCGATATCCGGTAGTGGATCTATTGATCTCGCTTTGTTCCGCGAGCGGTTGGTCAACGTGCCCCCGCGGGCAAGTAGCAAGCAGTCGGGGGTCACCACGCTGCGGGTGGAGAAGACGCGAGTGGATGAGACGCTGACAGCGCACTTTTTCTCTTGCCCATCGTTTTCATTGTCCTCCAAGGAGAACAACCAGGACGCGATCCACTTTGCGACGAGAAAAGAGGGCAAAAAAGATTATGGGCAAAGAACAGCGCATCGTGGATGGCGTTGCGAACAGGCAACGGTTTGCCAGTTTTCGAGCCCAGCGCGCATGCGTTCGGTACAAGCCCCGTTGCGATCACCAACAGCAATATAGCTCCAAGTAGTCCCAGGCCACGCCAATTCTTGCGGAAGCTGGAGCAGGATAGGCGAGCCTACTATCGTAACGGTCTTCGCTCCATGGCCCCGTTTACGAGTAATATTGATGAACCATCGACACGCCATTGTATTGATCGCTGTATTGATCGCGGCCGCGATGTCAGTTGCTTTCACCAACGCGGTCACGGCGGGCGAAAGCACGTTTGAGCTTGGCGCTGCGGACATGGAGATCGTTTTCGCATGCCGCCAGCCGGGCAAGGGACCACATTGGTACGAAAATTTCGGGTACCAGGCGTTCGATACCAATCAGAAACTCTACGGAAAAATGGGGCGACTCTGCCGGCTTCATCTGGGCACCGGAGTCGTAACGACACTGCTTGATGATCGCGAAGGTTCGGTGCGCGACCTGCAGGTCCACTACGACGGCAAACGAATCCTGTTCTCCTACCGGCCAGCCGATTCGGACTACTATCACCTCTACGAAATCAACGTGAACGGCAGCCAACTCAAGCAACTGACGCGTGGCCCCTTCGACGATATCGAACCGACCTATCTTCCCGACGGAAACATCATGTTCTGTTCGAGTCGAAGTAACCGTTGGGTCAATTGCTGGTACTCGCAAGTAGCTACGTTACATCGCTGTAACGGAGACGGACACAACATCCATCCGATTTCGGCCAACATCGAGCAAGACAACACGCCCTGGCCCATGCCGGACGGACGAGTGATTTACCAACGATGGGAATACGTCGACCGCAGCCGCGTTGCCTTCCATCACTTGTGGACCTCCAACCCAGACGGTACCAACCAGGCCGTTTTCTTCGGCAACATGCACCCGCGCACCTTGATGATCGACGCCAAACCAATCCCCGGCACCGCGGGAAAAGTAGTCGCCGTGTTCTCGCCCGGGCACGGCAAGGCCGAACACATGGGGGCGATCACGATCGTCACTCCAGCCTCCGGGCCGGACGAATTGACGTCGGCCAAACAAATCAGTCAAGGAACCGACTACCGTGACCCGTTTCCAGTTGCCGCAGACCGGTTCCTGGTGGCCCAAGGCGGAAGTCTATTGATGATGGACCTCCACGGGGCGACCCGCATGTTATTCCAATTGCCCGACCGCCTGATCAAAGCGGGAGTGGAATGCCACGAGCCACGCCTGCTGGCCAGTCGCTCACGCGAACCGGTTATTCCGCCTCGAATCGACCGCAACGCTACGACGGGCAGACTATTCCTGGCCGATGTCTATCAAGGCCGACGTATGGAGGGCGTAGAACCCAACGAAATCACCAAGCTGCTGGTCCTGGAAACACTTCCCAAGCCAATCAACTATAGCGGTAAGATGCCGCCTATCAGTTACGGCGGTACCTATACGCTGGAACGCGTGCTTGGCACGGTACCGGTCGAACCCGACGGATCCGCGTTCATGGAACTGCCAGCCATGCGGCCTCTGTTTTTCGTTGCGTTGGATCGACACAATAATTCCGTGAAGCGCATGCACAGTTTTCTGACCGTGATGCCAGGCGAGACGACCAGCTGCGTAGGCTGCCACGAACATCGGACGCGAACGCCAATCAATTCAATATCGCACGCCGCCATGGCATTGTCACGGCCCGCTCGCAAAATCACTCCGATCGATGGAATACCAGACGTTTTCGATTTCCCCAGGGACATCCAACCCATACTCGATCGTCACTGCGTCAAGTGCCATGACTACGATCAACGGCGTGGAGGCATCGTCCTGACAGGCGATCGTGGTCCGATCTATTCGCATAGTTACTTCACACTCACGGCGTTGCAGTATGTCTCTGATGGCCGCGATCGGATGGAAACCAACTTGCCGCCGCGCGCAGTAGGAACGTCCGCCAGCGCGCTAATGAAGTTGATCGACGGGACGCACTACGATGCGCAACTGAGCCCATTGGAACAGGATTACATCCGCTACTGGATCGAGTCAGCGGCATCGTACCCTGGCACCTATGCTGCCCTGGGATCTGGCATGATTGGCGGTTTTCCTAAGAGCAAATTGGAAACGAGCGATCGCAT
>JAJRVM010000097.1 GCA_024277285.1 Planctomycetota bacterium | reverse complement strand
CGGCTCGGCTGCAACCCTTTGTTCGGTGACGGGGCAAATGGGCGGTCATGGTGTCGTCGATGCCCGCGCCTCTTCGCTACCCTCGTACAGCGCTAATTCCTCGTGAAGTCGAGCAATCATTTTTCGGATCCCAGCCTTGGTGAAGCCCTTCGCGCCGAGTGGGTGTGTCTCTTGGAGTCGCTGCAGGCGTTCTTGAAGATCACGCAATTCGCCTTCCGCCTTTTTGTATTCGGTCGCATTCGTAATCATAAGTTGACCTCCACTAAGCCCTTACGTCGACCATCTGGTTCACGGGTTCTACCCAATCATCCCAGTCGTGAACATCTTCAGCCGCGAAAATCTCTTCGGGATTGCGGGTCAATAGCATAGTTTCCAATTCTAACGCGGCATCCAATCCGCTGGCTACCTGTTGTTCAAAGTCGTCAGCGACAAGAACGACAGCGCCGATGTCATTCGGTTCAGGCTTGTAAGTAACGAAACTGCCATCCAGCAAGAATCGACGTGCCCTTGTGGCACGAGCCAATTCCAGCCATTTCCGCAAGCGAAAGATTCGACGTCGGCGGCGAGGCGTTGACGATCCGATACCGGAACGTCTTCGAGTAAGTGCCGCCTTACGATCGCTACCTTCTGTTCAGCCGTTAAATACTTTCTTTTCGACATCGAGCATCTCCTTTACTTACATGCTAAACTCTAGCACACTTTTAAGGCTCGACGTTCAACTGAAGCAAAACAGGAGACAATGTGATTGGAATTACGCAGCCGGACCTAATGGTCAGAATCAGTCGTGAGGTGAACCATTTTCGCAGTCTGGTCGACCACTGAAGTTGGTTCTCGCCCAATTTCCAGCCGTGATCGACAGACCGTACCAATTGACCCAAATTCACTTCGCGATGCTCGGGAGAACAACACAGTGACTACCGCCGTTCGTTTGCAGATCATTTTTCTTATTGCCACCGTATCGTGGTCTTCCCTTTCCTCATGCCCAAAGGCAAGCATCGCTGGGGAGCTGAGCCTTGACGACGTTCGCCGCGAGTGGGAGAACCGTGAAAAAGGAATCAACTCCGCTTGGTTCATTTGGGACGAAACTGAGTTTGCCAGGGCCCACACGAAACACAAACGTGTGCAAACGCCAAGCACGAGACCGCTCTTGCTACCCACCGACGATGTCACTCTGGAAAGATCTGTTCAACTGGCCATAAGTGGCCACATGATGCGTTATGCGTACGAGGGGCAGGTTTTCAACGCGAACAAGGGAGGAGTCCGTGACAAACAGTACATAAGCGTTTTCGATGGAACAGTCAGCAAGAACTTCCACCGAAACATCGGAGGTGAGCAGGAAGACTATCCTCTTTCAGGTTTTGTTCGTGAAGAGAGCGTTCACTATGACTCTGATAACCGCAATATTTCACCGATTCTGATTCATATTCGACCATGCAGCGAAGAAATGGGTGGTGTGAGTCTGGACGCCTACAAGATGGGTACCACAAAGGCAACGATCAACGGACACACGTGCCTTGCTGTTCAGCCAAGAACTGAGTCAAAGAAACGCTGGGGAGAAACCTACTGGGTCGATCCAGTGTGTGCCTGCATCGTGCGCCGAATCGCCTATGGGCAAATTGGCAATCCACCCGCCTACACAATTGATATCGACTATGACCGACTCGACGATCGCGAGTGGGTTCCATCTGGCTGGAAACTGATCGATGGCGATGCAACGAGGATCATCAGCCAAATCTCCGGCCGAGTCAAGACGGTTCGACTCAATGAGAACATCGCCAATTCGGAATTCCGATTGCAGTTCCCACCAGGGACGGCCGTCGTTGATAATCGTACCGGTGAAAGGCTCATCACCAAAGATCATGGCCAACCCCGTATTGTCACCAATGCCGAACTGGCAAGAGGCGCCACCTATCAAGAACTCGTTTCCACTGAAACTGGGAAAGCGGCTTTGCCGAGATCACACAACCAAAGGCGTTTGATCCTGTTGGCCTTTGCATGCGCAGGCTTGCTTGTAACAATCTCGTTTTTTGTGTGGATACGTGGCAGGCAAGAGTAGTTCCACTTATTATCCACCTTGATCGGAATCACTGGGCCGCGCTGTACTGCAGCCGAAAGGCAACACTCGGCGTTGCGCTGAACCAGTACATGATGAATTCGCGAAGCTGAGACGTGAAAGGAGGTACGATTCTGGTGAACTATCGAACGGTGGAGTGAAGCGAGTCACTCACTTTGGTCGATTCAGATTTGGCCACTTGCTCAGCCACGGAGTGGGGTAACGTTCAAGTCGTCCGTAGACCACGCGTCTTCGCACAACGCGGCTTTTCCATTGACAACATGAACCGAGCTCCAAGAACGATACGCGTTCCCACGATCATCGTAGCCGTCTTCATCACTGCGGCATTGGTGCGGGGCATGGGGGTTGCAGACGACTATCTGACTCGCGATGAAGCGTTCTCGTGGCGGTTGATTCAGTATCCGGTCACCGAAATGCTGGCGCGCACGACCGACGATGTCCATCCACCACTCTACTATCTGCTGCTCAAGGGTTGGGCAACCGTATTTGGGCGGTCGATCCTGGCGCTGCGTGGTATGTCCATCCTGCTGGCATTCGGAACCGTTCCACTATTGATGGCAACGGTTCGTGAAGCATGCGCACGCGAAGCTCCCAAACAAAACGGTCACCATTCCAACCGACCGACTCGAGCGGCCTGCGCCGGAGCGCTGCTGGCCGCCGCATTGTTTGCCGTTCATACCAGCCAGATCTATCCGGCGCGCGACGCGCGGATGTATAGCCTCGGTGTCTTCCTGGCCGTACTAACGTCGTGGCTGTTGCTCCGCGCGCTTCGTTCCGAGCGCAGCGACGTCAAGTGGTGGCTCGCCTACGGGGTTGCCGTCGGAGCCTTCTGCCATACCCACAACTATGCCTTCTTCACCGTCGCCGGACAGTCTGTATTCGTTTCCGGTGACCTGATCCGCCAGCTGGCGAAGGGACAGCGAAGCGACGCATCCCAGCAAGCACAAGGCTTTGCCATGGCCGGATCGCTCGCCCTCGCAATCTATTCGCCATGGGTGCCTGCCTTGCTACACCAAGTACAAGACGTTCGCGAAGGCTATTGGATTCCCGAAGTAAACTGGCAAGCCACGCAACGCAACGCAACGCGTGCTAGCCTCATGGACCGGTGGTGCGACGGTCATTTCGTACAACGGCGGCGCTCAGTTTGTGACCGACCTTGATATCAACATATCGCTTGGCGCCGTCGCGCTGTTGGTGCTGGCCACCGTGGCGCTGCGCGATCGTGGGATGTGGTTCTTCCTGCTGCTGGCCGCCGTCCCCTGGGTGCTCGCCGGTTCCAAAACAAACAACAGCACGATCGATACTACGAGGATCCGTGTTTTGCGGAAAGTCACCATCGCCTGCTGCTCCCGGTTTGCCTTCGGTCATTAGCGTCTATTCGTGTTTATTAGCGGTTCGTTACCTTGAAGCTCGTAAACGGTTGCGAAAACGGCAACCGACCTCAAAGCGTGAGCGATGGAACCGCCTCGGGCCATTCGCGCTGATTAGCGTCTAGCGACGGTTCCCAAAAAAGTTTCAAGAATTTGCTTGACGGGGGGGGGGGCGCAACGGATAGAATCCGGCAAGATTCATCAGGCGTGTGGGCAGCTTCTCTTGTTATTGCTTGCCGCGTCTTGGGCAACGCCGATCACAAGTTGGGCAGCATCTTTGGGGTTTGAAGAACTTCTGGTTGCGAAGAATCCGTTCGCGCATAACGAGGGCAACGGCGCGGACAGGGGTAGCTTATCTGTCGAGGTGACGACCCATGTGCGCACCGGCGAAGAACCTGATTGCTGCGCGCCAATCGCCGCGGCTCGATCGAACGCTGCGTGTTGACGCGTCCCGTGCTAGCTCACCACTGGAGCGGCACCAGAGCGATGACGTAGGCGACGTGCTGCTGAGCGTGATCGTGCCGGTCTATAACGAGCAAGCCACCATCGACCGGTTGATCGCCGCCGTATTCGATGCGCCCTACCGCAAACAGATCATCGTGGTGGACGACGCGTCCACCGACGGCAGTGCAAGGTTACTGCGCAAGTGGCGAGAAACAGGACAGATCGAGTTGCTCTCACACCCTTGTAATCAGGGCAAGGGAGCGGCCATTCGTACCGGCCTGGCCCGGGCGCGCGGGCAGTTCACGGTGATTCAAGACGCGGATCTCGAGTACGATCCGCAGGACTATCAGCATGTGATCCAACCGCTGCTCGAGGGGCGCGCCGAGGTGGTCTACGGTTCGCGCCGCTTGGGATGCAAGCGCTCGTGGCGGCAGTTGTTCAACCCGTTTTATCACGGCGTGACCGTATTGAACCTGTGCGTAAGGGTCTTGTACGGAGTGCGGGTCACCGACGAGGCGACCTGTTACAAGGCATTTCCGACCGCCGTGCTGCGTGCGATGGAGCTCGCATGCCAGCGGTTCGAGTTCTGCCCGGAAGTGACCGCCAAGGCATGCCGCATGGGGTGGCAGATCGTCGAGGTACCGATCCACTATGCGAGCCGCACGGCGCGTGACGGCAAGAAGATCGGCCTGCGCGACGCGTTCGAGGCGGCTTGGACACTGTGGCGCTGGCGCAAGTGGCTGCCAGCTCCTGAGCAACACCAGCCAAAAGGAAGCGTGTCGATGGATCCAAGGCAGCAAGTCGCCTGCCTCGGCAGTGTTGCCGCCCATGTCGCGATCGTGGATAAGAAGAATGACCGCGTGGCGGCCAAGCGATAGGTTCTCAAAGGTGTGCTGGGCGAGCAAACGATGTGCGCCGAAAAGCGTGAGTGGAGTAGCCCATGGCAAGAATTGCGATGAATACCCGAGCGTGGACACGGATCGCGTGCTACGAACGTGTGCGCATCGTGTTG
>JAJRVM010000096.1 GCA_024277285.1 Planctomycetota bacterium | reverse complement strand
TGGTCGACAGCGCGCTCAGGTAAGACATTGCGCCGAATACGCACATAACCGCCAACAACAGGAGTGGTCCCAGCACGCCGAGCAGCAGTAACGGCCGCCGCGCACGCGCCTGATCGCGAGCGTGCAGGGCGTCGAGCACGGACTGAGCGTTGGGGAAACGCTTGGAAGGTCGGGGTTGCAAACAACGTTCGACCACTCCCGCCAAGGCACGATCCACTCCCGGCACGTTCCGGTGCGCGTCGGGAGGTTTTCGCGATGTGATCCATTGACGGTAGCATCGCAGTCGAGCTGGCAGGTCGGGCGCTTCCTCAATCTGTTTGAGAAATGCTTCCGTGTGGTGAGGTGGCGTTCCGACCAACAGACAGTACAAAATCGCCCCCAATGCGTAGACATCCCAACGTGCATCGGGAATCGCTTCCAGATCAGCTTGCTCGGGCGCCATGTAAAACAGCGTTCCCAGCGATGGCGTTTGCTCGTCCGTCAAACGTGACTGGCCGAAATCGGCTAGACGCGGGCGTGTATCTTGATCCAGCAACACGTTGGCTGGTTTCAAGTCGCAGTGCAAAATCCCCTTGGCATGAGCATGGTTCAAGCCGGTCGCGATCTCACGAAAAAGAGATACGACCTGGTCGATCGACCGGGGCTCGTCACGTTGGATCAGTTGTTCGAGCGAGCCGTTCTCGATGTACTCCATCACGTAATAGGGTGGGTCCGCTTGCCAGCCAACGTCGAGCAGCTGCACGATATACCGATCGGTCGATAGGAGCACAAGTTTTTCTACTTCGCGCGACAGCAACGACCAATCCACACCACCACGGTGTAGGTAGAACTTCACCGCGATCTGACGCCCGGTGTTGCGGTCCAAACCGATCCAGACTTCGCCATACGCCCCCGCTCCCAGGAACCGTGTCAAGTCGTAGCCAGGTACCGGTGTCGGCGGACGAGTGTGCCGCAGGCTCAGATCGCGCGCCTGTTGTTCGTCACCGTCGGATTGGAGTTCCGTGTAGTCAAAGCTCATACCGATATCGTATCACAATTGCCGGCGCTGGCGAGTCCAGACCGGAGCTGAAAGCTGAGAGTCAAGAGCTGAGAGTCAAGAGTCCAATGTTCGGTAGTCGGATGTGGCGAGGTTGCGCAGGAGAAGGAGCAAATGAGGTACCGTTTGCGACGTCGCAGAGTTTCATGACGCCGTTGGGCACCACAGCCTGACGACCTCCGCCAGGGCTGTGTTGGCCCTCCGGGCCAGAGTGCTCCGGGCGCGCTCAGGAAACGCTGCGCAATCGCTGTTGTAGGACGCTAACGGTCCAGTTTCACGCGAGCGCGCAGGCCTTGATCCTCGAACGTCACTCCCAAGTTCGCTCGTTTGACCGCTTGTAACAGCGGTGGTGCGATGGGGCCATTTTTGGGCGCGGCCGGGCAGCCGTAGACGGTCGATTCCATCGTCTGCCACTGGTCGTTCCAGACATACTGGCCGCCTCCCGGGCAGAGCAGTCGCTCGTGCCAAAACCGCTCGTGCAGCGCCAGCGGATCCTGGTCGCTGTAGCGTCGCTTCCATTGGTTGAGGATCGGCAGATTGCTCCACGCACGTTGTTGCATCGCACGTTGGTATTGATCGCGCCCAGCGCTGGCCAGCACCTGCAGCAGCCGCTGGTCGACTTGCAACGCCAGGTTCGAACCGAGCCAGGCAGGTTGTTGGGCCGCCCCTTTGGATTCGGTGAGTTTTGCAGCGTCACTGCCCGCCGTATCGGTCGAGTTGGCGTCTGGATCGGCGGTGCCTTTGTTGGCGGCCGTGCGCGCCAGTTTGCGGTCAATCGCATGCTGCAAGGTTTTCTTGTTCAGCGTCAGCGTCAGCGATGTTCCCGAAGCGCTGTAGTAAATGGCCAGGTTCTCCAGCATCTCGGTCCGGCCGATCGCGCGCTCGGTCGGTGTGATTTTCACGTAAGGCTGGTCCTTATAAGTTTCGGTTTCCCAATTGAGCATCCCCGGGCCTGCTTGTTCGATGAACCCACGCACGGCGGCCAGGAACAGCGTCAGTTTCAAACCACTCGACACATCCGCACGAAGTGCGATGGGCATCCGCCAACCTTCTTTCTCCATAAACTTGCTGGTTTCGTCGGCGTTTACCTTGGCAAGGTCCTGCCAAAATGGGTCTTCGTCAACGTAGATGCTGACGTTGTTGCCCAGCCAGGAGAGTGGTTCGATCTGTGCATTACCGGTTAACATACGCAGTATGTTCGATTGCTGACGCAAACGAGGTGATTTCGTATTGATCGCCATGATCACGTGGGCAAACGTATCGTGAAGATCACCCGCATCCGGTGCGAACTGGGCGCCTTGCGAATACGAGATAATTTCCCGATATTCGCTGGCCCAAATCAGTGGCATGACCGTTAGATCGGCCGACAGTCGCTGCTGGTTGATCCCCAGGCGGAGTCCGATCGGGTCGAACGCCCACCGCCAATTGCGTTGATAGTTTTCGCGCCAACGTTGATACGCGGTTGCCTCGGGCTTCGTCACGCGTTGGATATTCATCTCGGCGATGGGGGTCATGAAGGCCAGTGAGCCGATAGTCGAGCAGACGACACCGGCGGGAGTCAGTTGGATTTCGCTGCCATCACCAAGGGGCAAATCGGTATGCAGCGGACCTGTTTGGACCTGCCCACGGACCAGACGATCGAATTGGCTGGCCTGCAGTTCGGCGATGACGGCGGCATCGCGAAGGCGTCGCGACGTAGCAATCCGCCAACGCGGTCCGCACCATCGGCGGATGGTCGCGTCACTCAGGAAAAGCAAGGCCGTTTCGTCGTCATCGCCACGCGCATAACGATTACGAAAGTATCGGTACTCGTCCAGAGAAGCGAGTGCCGGGGTCTTGCCCGTGGTTACTTGCACCAGTTGTTCGAGTTGGAATGGCGAGTTGGTGACGATGACCACGCCGTCCATCTTGGCCACATAGCTGCAGATGGTGCGGTCCGCGCTACGAAGTCCGCGGTAGACCAGGCCTCGAACATCTCCTTGGATCGGCTTGGCCGCCATGTTTTCGGTCGCCGCCAGCGTAATTTGCGCAAGCAACAGTTTCTCCAACGCGGCCGCGTTCTCGGTTTCGAACAGCACGGCGATGTCCGTTCCGGTGCGGAAGTAGGGATCGGAACCTGTGATGGCGACGCTCTGGGCCATCGTGGGGCCGAGCAACCTTGCCATGGCGGTTATCGTCAAGCCCATTTGCCGCTGGTACCGTTCAAGCGTGCCGGCACTGGTCGAACGTGGCTCGGCCAGTTGCAAGATCGTCGCGCCTTGCTGGGCCATCTCGTCGGCCATCGCCACTGCGGCGTTGAACGAGGGGAAGAAAATCGCGTGCTGGTCTGCGGGTATCTTGGCTGCCAATGGGTCGAGTTCCGGATCGAGTCCTTCCACCAGGGGCTGCCAGTCGATCGCGCGGATCGTGATCCCTTGGAGCGTGCTCAAATCAACGACCTCTTCGCCACCCGTGCTGGGCCTTAGAATGCGATCGAGCTGCAGATTCTCGCTCATCGCCCGCCCGCCCGTGAACAGGGCAAACGTGTCGGTCAATGGGTCCGCGCGCGGCCGCTGCGGCTGTCGGGCGATCGGTTGATTGACCCCATCGGACTGCTTCTTTCCCAACGCCTGTCGCGCCAGTCGAGCTTCGTGACGGAACCAGGCGCCGCCGGGAATGCGCTGCCGCCAGAGGTTGTCATAGTGTGTCAGCTTCAGTTGGTAGAACTTCGCACGGTTCTTCGGGGCGGCTTGGGACGCTGGGATTCGAAAGCTGGCAACCTGCATTCCTGCCCCTTTCCATTTGGCCCCTTTCCATTTGGGCAGGTAGATCTTGCCGGTCACGTTACGTCCCTGCGGCACGCGCACCGCAATTGCCCTCAGCATCCCCGTTTCGCTTGGGCCACGAATCTGCTCCGGGTCGAAGACGTTTTGGACGTAGACTTCGCCCTTGCCCTCCAGGACCGCATAGGCAGGGCGGAAACGCGTTTGCCACCAGCGTCCCCAATTCGCCTCTTGTAGCGGCGGTATTGACCCGTCGGTTATTTCCAGATCGCCAAGAGGCAGGTGGAAAAAAGCCTCTTCGGCGGTCGCTGAATTCGCCCAAACAGCCGTGAGCAACACGCTTGCCAAACCCAATTGCTTGATCACCATTTCGAAATCTCCCCGCTCAAGAAACTGTCTGGTCGCGGCCAATTTGCCTTGCTCGACCGTATACAAAATGGAACATTGTCAATCCGCATCAACGTACGCTCGTTCATGGAATCGCCGGTACGCCCGCGATGTAGCATTTGACCGCAACGGATTATATCGCTCGAACCCGACATCCGTGGTGGCAGAATCCGAGTTCTTTTTCCGCGTGCCGTTGCCGTGGACAATCAACCAGAACCCAACATCCCGAATCCTTCCAGTGTCTGACTTTGTTACCACCACTCGTGGGATGCCAAAAACCAGCTGGCCTGTGGGGGGCCGTTTATCCCGTTTTTGTTCCGCGAGCGGTCGATGTGGGGCGCACGGGAAGGCAACTCGCAGTCTAAATCAGGCATCCTACGGGCAGTTGCCACCAGTGCCTCACGGTACCGGCTAGGGATATGCCGGCCCTCCGGGCCTAAAAAAACGAAGCCCCATTCCCGTGCCACCCGACGCCGACGCGTTCGGTCAGCAGAAAGAGCACGCCAAGAGCATTTTCGTCAGGCCAACCCACACCACTCCCCTGCTCGTCCCCTCTTTGGGCCGCCCGCGAGCTCCCAACTCCTGACTCTCGACTCCCAACTCCTGGCTCTCGGCTCTCGACTCTCGACTCCTGGCTCTCGACTCTCGACTCTCGACTCTCGGCTCTCGACGCTCGACGCTCCAGCTATTCACTCCATTCCCCCCAGGCTGACATTGACCGTTTTGGCGCTTTCACTACAATGCGGCGGCTCTTGGCCTCAGGGCTTGCGTATCGGAGCAGGCGAATGATGGTATTCCATGTGACGGCAACGCGCGGGCTTGGGCCTTGTCCATCCTGGTTGGGCTGCCCGGCCCAGTTCCAACAACTCATTGTCAAACAACCCCATTGAAGCTGGCTCATGACACCGCCCCCCAACGACGACCAATTGAACTCTGACGCTGATCGAGGGATGCATGAAGCCGCGCGGCGCGAGAAACTGCGCAAAATCGAAGAGATGGGCTACGATCCGTGGGGTGGTCGATTTGACGATCGCCAATGGGCCGCCGACATCCGCGCTCTGGGTGACGAGGTTCGATACCGGACCGAGTCGGGCGAGGAGTTACCGCTTCCCGACATGCAGGCTGAAGGATTTGATTTTCGACAGTGGAAGGCGGATCAAGGTCGTGGCGCGCTGGTCGGCCCCAAGGTGCGTGCTGCGGGCCGCATCATTTTGTCGCGTGACAAGGGCAAGTTGATCTTTATCAACATACGCGATTGGACGGGCGACATTCAGCTGTTTGTCGGCAAGAAACAGGTTGGTGACAAGGATTTTGAATTGGCAGGCCAATTCGATCTTGGTGACATTATCGGAGTGGACGGGCAGTTGGCACGCACCAACACGGGCGAGCTGACGATTTTTGCCGAGAATCTCCATTTCCTCTGCAAGTCGATCGAGCCACCGCCGGCGAAGCACAAGGGCCTCAAGGATCCGGAGCTGCGCCAGCGGATGCGTTACCTTGACTTGATCTACAGTGACGGCGTGCTCGCCCGCTTCCTCGATCGCACCAAGATCGTCCACTCGATTCGCAACACGTTAGCGGAAGACGCGTTTGTGGAAGTGGAGGGGCCGACATTGCATTCGATTGCGGGTGGTGCGGCCGCGCGGCCGTTTGTGACCCACCACAACGCACTCGATATCGATCTCTACATGCGCATTGCACTTGAACTGCACCTGAAACGCTTGATGGTAGGCGGTATGGAACGCGTCTACGAATTGGGACGCGTCTACCGCAACGAGGGGATCAGCCCGCGGCACAATCCTGAGTTCACGATGTTGGAGGTGTACCAGGCGTTCGGCAATTACGAGACGATGATGGACTTGACCGAACGGATGATCGTCCAGGCGATCGACGCGATCGGCGGTCAATACGAACGTTCTTGGGGTGATGCGACGATCGACTTCACACCGCCCTTCGCGCGTCGCGGCTACGATGCTCTGTTAACCGAGCATACCGGTGTCGCCTCGGACGACACGGAAGGGTTGAAAAAAGTGGCCGTGGAACTCGGTTTTGACACTGCGGACAAACATCCCGACGTGATCAAGAATTTTGTCTTTGAAGAGAAAGTAGAAGACGCGTTGACCGGCCCGGTGTTCGTTGTCGACTATCCGGCCAGCATCTGTCCGCTGACCAAGCGTTCCAAAGCCAACCCGGAGATCGCCGAGCGATTCGAGTTGTTCGTGCAAGGAATGGAGATTGCCAACGCCTATACCGAGTTGAACGATCCCGACCTGCAAGAGCAGTTATTCAAGACTCAGCTCAGTGGGCTGTCGGACGAGGACTCGATGGCCAAGATGGATCACGATTTCATTCGTGCGTTGCGCCACGGCATGCCACCCGCAGGCGGTTTGGGAGTCGGGATCGACCGTCTGGTGATGTTGCTGACCGACGCTCAGTCGATTCGTGAGGTCATCCTCTTCCCACTCCTTCGACCAAGCTAGTGTGGCACGGCACTCCGTGCCGTGAAGAGGTGGCGGCACGGCCCCGCGGGTCATGAAGAGGTGACCAGACGGTTACGCGGTGTGAACGAGGAATACCAACTCGGTCGCGGCCTTGAAAGCGTTGTAAGGTGACGCTAACACACATACAGCTGTGTACGACACTTACGCCCGGCTCGGAGAGCCTGGGTTAAACTGACAAAGGATTGGCCATGTACAAACTTCTGCTCTCGTGGCGTTACCTGCGCACACGCTACATCGCACTTGCGTCGATCATCAGCGTCACGCTTGGCGTCGCGACGCTGATCATCGTTAACGCCGTCATGGCCGGCTTCACAGCCGAAGCCAACAAGCGGCTCAACGGCATTCTGTCGGACATTGTCTTCGAGAGTTACGGATTCAACGGGTTCCCGAACCCCGAGTGGCACAAAGATCAGATCCGCAAGGTGTTGGGTGATCAAGTCGAGGGCATGACGGCAACCGTGCACGTGCCCGCGATGCTGAGCATACCGCTCAAGAACGGGCAATACCTGACGCGGCAGATCAATCTGATCGGTGTCGATAAGGAATCGTATGCCGAAGTCGGTGATTTCGCGCAGTATCTTCTCCACCCCAAGAACCGCGAGAAGCTCAGTTTTCAACTGCGTAATAGCGGTTATGCACCAGACCGAGCCAGTTTTCCACCATCGGGGTGGACCTACCGTCGACAACGCTTGCGTTACGAACGTGCCTTAGAAGAAGAGCTGGTATTGATCCGCGCCCGGGACGCGCAACGGGAAACGCAACGAGCTGCCGCAAGGGACTCCGACTCTTCGGCTACGGGCAGTTCGCATGGCGCGCCCGCGAATCCCGGTAGCCAGGATGCGACGACCCCGGACGCGACGATGTTGGCCGTTGACGCAGCGGCTGACGAGCTCCCTGCCGACCCCTATGCGGCGGTTGCCACTGACCCAGCCAATGTGTTCGACCCAATGCAGCAACAATCGACCGGGATCATTCTAGGCATCGCCGTCTGCAGCCAGCGCATGAAGAACGAAGCTGGCGAGGTGGTCGACTACTTCTTTTGCCGCCCCGGTGACGATGTCAAGATTACGATCCCCACTGCTGGCAGCCCGCCGCGAGGCGTGGATGATGAAGCAACGGTCGTCGACATCTATGAAAGCAAGATGAGCGAGTATGACTCGACGTTGGCA
Organism: Planctomycetota bacterium; assembly: GCA_024277285.1. The sequence continues at coordinate 6,149 of JAJRVM010000096.1, read as the reverse complement.
TTCATGCCTTTGGAATCGTTGCAGAACTTGCGTGGCATGTTTGACGCGGAATCGAACGTCCGCTACGTCACCTCGATTCTGGTCAAGCTGAAGCCGGGCACTAATCTCAATGCGGCCCGCGACCAGTTGCAAGCTCGGTTCCCGATCAGCGATTTCCCTTACCGCATCCAGACGTGGCGCGACATGCAAGGTCCGTTGCTACAAGCGGTCCAGTTGGAAACAACGCTGTTGAACATCCTCTTGTTCCTAATCATTGCCGTGGCCGGGTTCGGTATCCTGGCAACGTTTTACATGATCGTGGTCGAGAAGACGCGCGACGTCGGTATCCTGAAATCGCTTGGCGCACCAAGCCGTGGCGTGATGAGCATTTTTCTGGGCTATGGTTTCTCGCTTGGGATGGTTGGATCGGGAGTCGGATTGGCTTTGGGACTGTTGTTCGTTCGCTATATCAACCAGATCGCGTCGGGACTGGAGTGGTTGACCGGACGGCCGATCTTTGATCCGACGGTCTATTATTTCCAGCAGATCCCCACGATCGTCGAGTACCCCACGATCCTGGGCGTCATGATCGGCGCCGTCTTGATTGCGGGACTAGCCAGCGTATTGCCGGCGCGTCGCGCGGCTCAACTTCATCCCGTGGAGGCCTTACGCTATGAGTAACCCGCCCACCACCTCTTCTCGGAGCATTGAAGTGCGTTCAACCCGCCGACCACCAAACCCCGATGTGCTGCCAATGCATGGTGCAATCACCTCTTCGGCTGACCCATCTTCGGCCACTAACAGCCAGCAGCAATTGGCTGCCCACAACGTTTACAAAAGCTTCCAAAAGGGAACGCTGACGATCCCTGTTCTGCGCGGCGTTGGCTTCACGGCACATCCGGGAGCCTTCACGGCGATCGTGGGGCAGAGTGGCTCTGGAAAAAGCACTTTGCTCCATTTGCTCGCCACGCTCGACGCTCCCGACAAGGGTGAAATTCACTTCGAAGGTCGACGCATTGACAACTTACCGGCGGCCAAGCGAGATCGTATTCGCAACCGCAGTTTGGGGATGATATTTCAGTTCTATCATTTACTCCCCGAGCTGACCACGCTCGAAAACGTCTTGACTCCCATCATGATTGCCGAAGGCATCTGGCGGTATTGGCGTGGCAAGAAACAGCACACCGAGCGTGCCAAAGAGTTGCTGGAGATGGTCGGGCTCTCCCATCGCCTGAATCACAAACCGCGTGAACTCTCGGGTGGCGAGATGCAACGTGCCGCCATTGCCCGATCGCTGATCGCCGCGCCTAAATTGCTGCTGGCGGATGAACCGACGGGGAATCTCGACCAGCAGACTGGCATGGAGATTATGCGGATCCTGCGAACCTTGAACCAGGAAGAAAACCTCACTATAGTCATGGTGACACACGATCTGGCGATTGCTGATCAAGCTGATCGCATCGTGCGATTGGTGGAAGGCCAGGTCAAGGCGGCGTGATCATCGCGCCATTTCAGGCAGGGAACCGCGCAATTATGGCTCTCCAGGTCTACATCAACGGCCAATATTTCGACAAGGACAAAGCCACGGTTAGCGTTTTCGACCATGGACTCCTGTTTGGCGATGGCGTCTTCGAAGGGATGCGATCGTATGGTGGCAAGGTCTTTCGGCTCGATGATCATCTCAGACGGTTGTGGGACTCGGCCAAATCGATCTGGATCGAAATACCGATCGGCCAGGACGAAATGGCCAAAGCGGTCAACGATACGCTCGCACTCAACAAGATTCAGGACGGTTACATCCGCCTGATCGTGACGCGAGGGCAAGGTACGTTGGGCCTGGATGCCGACCTGTGCAAGAACCCGCAGGTGATCATCATTACCGACCACCTTGCCCTCTATCCCGAAGAGCATTACGCCAAGGGATTGAAGATTGTCACGGCCAGCACCCTACGCAATCACCCTGCAGCAACGAACCCGCGCGTCAAGTCGCTTAACTATTTGAATAACATTCTGGCTAAGATCGAAGGCATGCAAGCCGGGTGTGTCGAGGCCCTGATGTTGAACCACAAGGGCGAAGTTGCCGAGTGTACGGGGGATAACATCTTCCTGGTCCGAGATCGTCAATTGTTGACTCCACCCACCGACGCGGGGATCTTGGAAGGGATCACCCGTGCAGCCGTCTTGGAACTCGGTGTCGAAGCGGGTCTGACCGTGCGCGAAATCGCACTCACTCGCCACGACGTCTATGTAGCGGACGAGTGTTTTCTGACCGGCAGCGGCGCGGAAGTGATCCCGGTGGTCGAGGTCGACAATCGCACGATCGGTGCTGGCAAGCCAGGCCCGGTTACGATCGACCTGCTCGAGCGCTTCCGCAAACTGGTCCGACAATAGAACCGGGCAAGTAATCTGGCGGTGAGAACACCGCTGTGCGCGGTGCCACTGCATGCACGGACGGTCCTGACGATTCCGGTTGCTTGAGCGTCTCCAAGCATCCGTAACTGTTTAGCCATCTGAACGGGGACGTGCACTCGAGTTTATTCTCCATCGGTCGACCCCCGCCGCCGAAAGCGACGGGGAGGGAAGTGGGGGGAGTAGCTGGCATCGCGGGTAGCTCACCAGGCGTTTTCACCCATGGGACGAGCCCATGGGAGTCTTTTGAAAGCGACATTACTTCATTCGGCTAAACGGTTATAAGCACCCATCCACGGTGCCGCCGCTCCGAGCACGCAGTGCGAACCGTGAATTCGGTTTCCCATGGGGAAAATGGAGTAAGATACAAGAGTCGCTGTTCGCGGCTGTAAGCCATGAGCAGATCACATCGCGGCAAACGACCGGTTTCATATCCGTGGTGTCGCAAAATCCAAGCGTGGGAAAGCACTTTGATGTACGACGTTCCCTTCACGTCGACTGTCCGTATCGTCGCGGTGTCCTTGTTGCTCTCGTTAATCGCTCATTCGGCCAATGCGCAACGAGCGCAACGCGACCAACCGACCGCTCCGTCACGAGTACCGCCGGGCAAGACAGAATATATGGGCCGCACGATCGCGCAGACCATGCACTATACCGGTGCCCCCTGGCTGCTTCGTGACTCGCGTGAACGCGAGGAACGTTGTTCGCGCATGCTGGCCAACATGGGTATCGAGAATGGCATGACTGTTTGTGATATGGGGTGTGGGAACGGGTTCTACAGCCTGAAAATGGCCAAGCTGGTAGGCTCTGCTGGCCGCATTCTGGCGGTTGATATCCAACCGCAGATGCTCGTTCTGCTGCGTCAACGGATGGAAGCCGAGCAGATTGATAATATCTCCCCCATTCTCGGCTCAATCCACGACCCGCGTTTGCCACGCGCCAGCGCCGACCGGATCTTGCTGGTCGATGTTTACCACGAGTTTTCGCATCCCGCGCGCATGCTCGCTGCGATGCATGCCGCCCTCAAACCCGATGGCCTGCTGGTGCTGTTAGAGTACCGTGGCGAGGATGCTTCGGTGCCGATAAAGCCGCTGCACAAGATGACCCGCGCACAGATTCTTAAAGAATTCAACGCCAACGGGTTCCGACTGGAAAAAGAATTCAACAAACTGCCGTGGCAGCATATGATGTTCTTCGCCAAGCAGGCAGAGGACAAGAAATAGACGGGCGGAATCGACCCGTGCCACGTCTTAGACTGGTTGACCCGAATAGGCGCCCAAAGTCTCAAGTTACTTGTCCAGCGTAACCTCGCCTGGGCTACTAATAAGTCGGCCTTCGCTGGTGGAGTTGTTGATCCCGTCTTTGTTCTGCGCGTAGAGGGCCGATGAGGTGCCGCGCGCAAGCAGCCGAGGGCAGCAATGCACAGGCAAGAAGGACATCGACCGTTCTGTTCTTTTTTGCCCATCATTTTCTTTGCCCTCCAAGGAGCACCACCAGACGCGTCGTCCATGAGCGCAACGGGAGAGAAGGGCAAAGAAGATTACGGGCAAAAAACAGCGCGCGGTGGAACGTCTTCCGATCAGGTGCTGTTTGCCATTTTTCGAGCAAATTGTCAGACACTTAATCCGGGACAAACTTGGTCAGATAAGTCGGGACCTAGCAGTCGGGCGCGCAGTGCGAGCTGCGAAATACTTGGCCAGTCGTTAGAGCTTCCAGAGCAGCAGCAGGGAATAGTCGAGTGCATTCGGTTTGGCACTACCGGCGTTGCTGTCGTACCGATCGATCACGCCTAGCTTCAAGCTCATGTTGGTCGCTTCATCCAACAGCATTTCCCAGCCAGCGTCGGTACGCACTCGATAGATTTCATAGTCATCCCATTGCGGGAAGAACTCGGATTTGATACGCAGCTTCTGGCGCGCAGAGATCGTGTATTCAAAATCAAGGCCAAACATCGCTTCCGGACGCCACCGGTCAGCGGGCCCGTCCCATTGTCGCGTCGCACCAGAACCGAACTGCCCTTTGAGGGACCATACGTCCGTGTCGATGAACTGGTAGCCAAGTCCTGTACTGAGTGTCAGTTCGAGATCAAACGGTCGAAACTCGTCATAGACCAAAATCGATTTGACAAAGACGGACCAAGACGATTCGTTGAATAGCCAATCGTGGTTCGCATCGAGCTGTGCATTGTGTTTGGTTTCCGCTTGCTGGGCGGTCGACTTCACGTAGCTGATCGCGACTTGCAGGTCGCTCCAATCGATCTTGTGGCGGATGTCGACGCCCGAGCGAAACGTGAGTGTTTGGGAATTACCTTCCGAACCGTCGATTCCCAGCTCGAAACTGCTCTCCCATGCCTGGCCAGGAAGCCAATACGACTGGTACCAATACGACGGGCTGACCCAATCGGACCACGCTGCCTCTTCTGCCAATTCAGCGATCTCGTTGGATTGCACCGGGCCGGCGTCGGCGGAGTTGGGAGGGGCGATTGCTGGCGACGCCTTGATCGGCTCAGCGTGATCGGGCAGCGTTGGGAGAACACCATTAGGGGGCTCGACAACCGGGACCTGCCACGTACTGGGATACTGTTGAGCACCTGCCGAGGGCACCCAGGCAAACAGCGCCATGACCACGAAAAGATGAGTTACCTGTTCTCGCGACACAATTATTCCTCGCTTGCCCACGAAAGCCAACCTGCGAATCTACCTGATCACATCTGCCAGATAGAGACTCGTTGGTCGGTTGCCAGGTCATTCGCTGCTAGCAATACTCGACGGAACGGCGAGATATAGGGTTGCGCAATTTAACGGCGCTGGCATCGACAGAGAGATGAGGATCGCTATATAGCAAAACCGTCGGTTGCGCGACAAGGTCGCTTTGGCGCCTTTTTTGATGGCTCGATGGCAACCGCGTGTTGGCGAGACCGACCGACGAAGAACTCGCCGGTTGAAGGGGTTATGATTCGCCGCTTCTCGAAGGCGACCGTGGACGGGTGGTTAAGTGAGGACGAATGGGAACGAGCGCTACGCAAGTGTGGCGACAAATAATTGCTCGGCTGCAAGTTGCCCACGTTCACATGTACCGGGCCGAATTGCGGTCGTACTTTCGACCGAATTGTGACGGCATGGATTTGGGGGGCAAAAACGCGGTTGTACCGAATTGCTGAGAATTGTGGAGCAGTCGGCGTCGACGGCGGCGATCTGCTGGCTGTTGATATCAGCGCAGTACCCGAGACGGCACCGATCGTTTTTGATGTTAGACGTGGCGTTCGAAATCGGATTGGCTGTGGCCCGGCTTTTTTACCGCGAAGCGGTTGTACTCCGGAGCGCACCCTGGGAGAACTTTTTTGCCCGCAATTTTCTTTGCCCTTCAAGGAGAACCGGCAAAACGGCATCCATGAGCACGAACACCGCAAAGGGCAAAGAACATTATGGGCAAGGAATAGCGCTCGGCGGAGTGCGTTGCGATCAGACAACTGCCACCGAAGTGCTTGTACGCAGCGCGCGTCAATTCGGAACAGAATCGATGCGTGGACGAAAAGTCGAGTGATGAAGAAAAGTCAAGAATTTTGATCGTAGTTGATTGACTTCGTCGATTGGCATGGTAGAATGCAGTTCAGTTGTGGCGCGATAGGCTTGGTGGGCAACGAGCGTTCGCTGTCGCACGCTTCGATTGGGTTTCTTCCAGAGAGTCGATTTCTTTTGGGGCAGGTTCTCAGAAAGACGGATTCTCCAATGGACAAAAGGGCAGGTCTTCTATGATTGTCT